>JBEENF010000313.1:0-5053 GCA_041192325.1 Verrucomicrobiota bacterium | reverse complement strand
TGCGAGAAGCCCAACGATGAGCTGCTGCCAGCGTGGGTGTAGGTGCATATCCACTTCGTCGATGAGAAGAATGCCAGGCGTAAGGCGGGCAGCATCCTCGCCAAGGTGCGGGTTCAAACGCACGCACCGATGGGCCAGGTCGGCGGTGAGGGCGATCATGTTGCGAACTCCATCACTCAGGTAGGGAAGTGGAAACCGCCCTCGCGTGGCGTGTTCAACGACCAATTGACCGCGACCAAAGGACAAGCCGGGGTGCTCGCCGTTGGGAAATTCCCAATCGATTTCCGCCCATCCGGTGGGTGCGAGCACGGTCCGCACCGCTTCGCGCACCGCGGCGAGGAGACGCTCGGGCCGTTGATCGCCATCCTGCCCCTTAAGCGCGGGATTTTTGAGTGCCTCCATCGAAGCACCATACCAAGCCGTGAAGGTCTTGAAGGACGAAGAAGATGAAAGACAGTCGGCAAACGCGGACATGCGTCCTGGCGTCATGGACGCGATCGTTCGTTTTCCTTTCGTCAGCTTATGTTCACTCCACAGGCGCCCCGTGCCATAAAACGCAGTAAGCGGTAACGACCTTGGAGCCATTGGAGCTGCACCTTGTGTGGGCGGTTCCACCACCCCGCGGACAGCCTTATAGAATTGGGTGGCGGCTCCCCGTGAGTTTCGCGCCCGTAGCCCGGAGCCCTTCAAGGAAACGCCCCAACGAATCGGCGAGTTGTTGAAAACACCTTCCGCAATAAATCGCGCAGGTAACCGCGACTGATTTTTGCCGGCCTCGTCACGGGAACGGTGAATGTCTTCGCGATCAAAACCATGAGCGTGACGATTGTAGGCAACTGCGGAAACATAGACATCCAAGGCTCGGGCAATTGCGTCCAGGAGAGCCGTCTTACCCTGCGCATTTTCGGCGACGAAAACCGTCGTTTTTGGATCAAGGTCGAGCGCACATTTCGCGAAGCAGCGAAAATTGAGCAGCTCGATCCGGTCCAGCCTGAAGGAGATGTCAGCGGGAGCGGTCATGGTGTAGCGCGCGAAAGTAGCTCGCGCAGATCATAATTGCTGGAAGACACTCCCCAATCCGGCTCCTTGGTGAACGGGTTCTTGATGAAATGAGGGCCGCTGACTTGGTCGCTCTCGCCCACCAGAACAATCGCGAGGAGAAATTTGTCGGCCTGGTTGAGCGCGTAGAGAATCTCGTTGCGCGTGATGGTGACTGTGGTCGCGCCCTTGACCCTGCCCTTGACCTCGATGTGGCGGGGTTCGGGCTGCCGACCATCAACGGCCGGCGGATATGACGTAAGATCCCAGCCGCATTTTTGCGCTGAGACATCGACGACTTTGCATCCACGCGATTCTTCGGCGCGGCGGACGGCCTCCATCGCCAAACGCTCGATCCGGGCACGGGCCGCGGCATCGGCGGCGAAGAGCGCAGTGGCGGGATCGGCCGGTGGTTCACCGCGCAGCCGGTTAATCAGGCCAATCGGAATCACCAAGGCGCCGCCCAGCGCAACCGGCGTGCCGTTGACGACGTGGCGCATGGCTTGGAGCTCTTTCCGACGGTTTTCCAAGCGGCCTTCAAGGTCGGACACGGTGCGGCGGGCGTTCTCCAGATTGAGACGCACGTCTTTGCCAGCCTCCTGATCTTCTTTGAGTTTGAGCCAGCGGTCCGACCAGAAGGCGATTTCCCGCGTCAAGCGTTCGTGGACGGCGGCGAGCGTCTTATCGACGTGCGTGACGCGACGACCGGCGACTTCCTCGTAGTGTTGGGGCACGAGATCGCCGGCGGCGAGGCCGAGGGCGCGGGCTTCCTGGTCGGCGCAAATCCACGGGGCATTCATCGTGTCTTTGAGAAGCATCCGGTCGGAAAGGGCCAGTGGCTCAAGATCGAGATGCGGAGCCCAGCCCGCAAATGCCGCGGACCCGTCGGGCGCGACGCACACGAATTGGAGGCGCTTGGAAAGCACCTGACCGTCACCCGACGTGATCTCGTGCGTGAGCAAGAAAAGCAGGTGCGGATCGGTGCCTTCGTCGGACGGATCGACCAAGATTGCGCCTTGCCGAAGGAGATTGGAGTGCTGCTCCAAAATGAGGTCGCTGGTCGAGAGCAACAACGGGTGCCCGGGATGAAGTAACTGAGCGAAGGCGATGCCGGGACGGTCGAGCGGTCGCACTGCCTCCTTCGTGAAGCAAACGCGTTCGTAGCGTTTGAGCACCGGAGCGAAGTCGCGTCGATTGCGCCCGGTGATGAAACGGTCGCGTTCGCGGATGGTGGCGGGAACGTGCGTGACCTCGAAGCGCCCGGCTTCACGGGCATGAATGGACCCGCCAAGTGCGGCGAAAGCCTTCATGAAAAACGAGCGAACGAAGAACGGCTGGAGCCGGCGGGCCTCGGCCTTTTCCATCTCCTCCTTCACCGCGAAGAGGCGGTCACCGCTCATGGTTTCCTGCGCGAGCGCGTTGCGATCAAGCAACGAGCGGAGGTGCGACTGGTCGAGCGCGTTGTCGATTTTTTGCAGGAGGCGGGCGCGAACTTCGGGTTGGTCGCCGTAGCGAATGGCGTCCATCAACAAATCCTTCAGGCTCCGCTCCTCGAAGACCTCGCCGAGAATATCGAAGACGCGGCCCTTGAGGGCGTCGGCCTCGGTCGCGAGTTTTTCGAGCAGGCGGTGATACACGTCGCCCTCGCGGGTTTCCTTGGCGACGAGGTTCCACAGGTGACAGACCTCCTGCTGGCCGATGCGATGGATTCGGCCGAAACGCTGCTCCAGCCGGTTGGGATTCCACGGCAGATCGTAGTTCACCATCAGGTTGGCGTTTTGGAGATTCACGCCTTCACCGGCGGCGTCGGTGGCGATGAGCACGCGCACCGTGGGTTCCGACCGGAAGAGACTTTGCACCTTGCGACGTTCGTCGCGGTGGGTGCCGCCGTGAATGGTAACAATGGCCTCAGACGAGCCGAGCACGCCCGCAATCTTGGACTGGAGGTAATTCAGCGTGTCGCGGTGCTCGGAGAAAATGATGAGCTTCCGCAACCGGTGGCCGGTGCCGTCCTGCATCCGCTCGTCGTGCTGGAGAATCTTAGAAAGCTCGTCCCACTTTCGGTCCTGCCCGGAGGCAACGACGGCAGCGGCCTGGATTTCGAGTCCTTTCAGGATGAGGATTTCCTGTTCGAGTTCGGCGATGGTGCGCGCCGCGGTGGCCTGATCGACCAACGCCTCCTCCATATTTTCCTGCTCGTCGGCAGTCTGGTCGTCGTCGTCTTCCGGCGGAATGAGCGTGTCGGGCAGTTCAGAAAGAGACTGCTGGCCACGCGCCCCCATTTTTTCCTCACGCAGGCGTCGTTCGAGGCGTTCACGGCGCCGTTTGAGCGACTGGAAAATTGCCTCTGGTGATGAAGCAAGCCGGCGCTGGAGCGCGGTGAGTGCGAAGCCAACAGAACCCTTGCGCGAACCGGAGAGTTGGTCGGCTTTGCCCATTTCCGTCTGCACGTAATGGGTGACGGAGTGATAGAGGGCCGCCTCGATGTCGGAGAGCTTGTAGTTGACCGTGTAGGCCCGGCGCTCGGGGAAAAGTGGTGTTCCGTCGAATTTGACCAACTCCTCTTTCACCATGCGGCGCATGAGGTCGGAGGCATCGACTTTGTGAGAACCGTCGCGGTCGCGCACGCGGCCGTAAAAGCGGTCGGAGTCGAGGAGCGAAAGGAAAAGCTGAAAGTCCTCGTCCTTACCGTTGTGCGGCGTGGCCGTCATCAAGAGTAGGTGACGAGTGTGTTTGCCCAATTCCTCGGCGAGGCGGAAGCGTCCGGTCTTTTCGAGTTTCGCGCCAAAATAGTGGGCGGAAAGTTTGTGGGCTTCGTCGAAGACGACGAGATCCCATTCGGCGGCGCACAGCTTGGCCTGTAGCTCCTCGTTCCTCGCCATCTGATCGAGACGCACGACGAGCTGCGCATGATCCTCGAAGGCGTTGCCACTGGGGGATGCTGTTTCCAGCTCCGAGGAGAACACGCGAAACTCCAGGCCGAATTTCTCGAAGAGTTCGTCGCGCCACTGCTCAACGAGGCTACCGGGCGAAACGATGAGGATGCGCCGGGCATCGGCGCGCATGATGAGTTCGCGGATGTAAAGCCCGGCCATGATCGTCTTGCCGGCACCGGGGTCGTCAGCGAGGACGAAGCGGAGAGGCTGACGGGGCAGCATGGACTCGTAGACGGCCGTGATCTGGTGCGGGAGCGGGTCTACATTGGACGTGTGAACCGCCATCATCGGGTCGAAAAGAAACGCGAGGTCGATGCGCTTGGCCTCAGCGGTGAGTTTGAACGCTTCGCCGTCGCCATCGAACGACCACGGGCGTTCCACGGTCGCGACCGAGAGAGTCCCGATGTCGGAGGGCGTGACCAACCGTTCGCGGATGGTGCCTCCGGGTAACTTGTAAATCACCTGAACCGCATCGTTGCCGATGGGGACGGCTGCGATCACAGAGACGATCACACTGGGCTCCAAACCAACGAGACTGAGGCCATTCTTGATATCCGAGAGTTGCATGGTCAGACGATGGCCCCCTTCTCAATTTGCTCCGCAACTTCAGCCGGGGTGCACACGGCAACCGCATGCGGACCGACAACGGTGCTGTCTGCAAATGAACCGACAAACGGGACGACGATGACGACGCGGTCGCAGTGTAGCAGCTCACACAGTAGTCGGGCGATGCCGACCGTCTTGTCAAAATCGCGGCTGACGTTGAATTTGCACTCGATTGCGATCCGCCGCGATCCGTGCTCGATCAGGAAATCAGCCGACGCGATACCTTCGCACACGTCGCGACGGTAGGTAATTCCGGCTTTGTCGAGTTCACGCGCGACGGCGTCCTTGAAGGTGATAGCTTGAGTGCGAGCCTCCAACCAGCGTTCGACGCGTTCGCGCTCTTCGAGTGTGTTGCGCGGGTCATCGGAAACGGGCTCTTCAACGGCCTGAGCCTTCAGCCCGGAGAACGCGCGCAACAGCATTTGCTCGTCATCCGGTCCGGCACACAGCCGCTTCATGAGGCGAGTCAAGGT
>JBEENF010000312.1:0-5054 GCA_041192325.1 Verrucomicrobiota bacterium | reverse complement strand
TTGATTTCATCATGACGCGGCTGACACTGGCGGGGGCGATATTTCTGACGGTGCTCGCGATTGTGCCCGACCTGTTGTTCTTCCAGTTGAGTGTCCCCCAGCGTATCGCCTACTTCTTCGGCGGCACCGGCATGTTGATCACGGTCGGCGTCATCCTGGACACGATGCGACAGATTGAAACTTTCTTGCTACAGCGCCATTACGACGGATTCCTAAAGAAGGGCCGGATCCGCGCCCGCAGCGCTGGTGCGCAGCAACCGCTCTCTGGCGAAGCGCTCACTCATCAGGCGGTTATGAAGATCGCTCTTCCCATGCTTGGGTTGCTCGTACTGGGCACGAGTATCTGGGCCTACAAAGCCTTTTTGAAATAGTTCTTTACTCCGGTCGCGATGGGTGGCATTCTGGACCTCTTTGCTCGGACTGGGCCTCCTGCCAGAGCCAAGCTTCTTCTCCTCGGTTTGCCGGATTTTCGCTCTGAAAACCTGATGAACCAGGCTCGTTCTTTGAATATTGAGCACGTCTCTCCCTCCCATTTGAAAGGGGTGGAGATTTCGCGCCGCGCGGTTTCGACCGCAGCGGAGGAAACTCACCGACTGGCGCTGATGCGCCGCTGGTTTTTCACGCGCAAACCTGATGCGGGTTTTGTCCTCACGGACTTCCCGGCTACGCTGCTCCAAGCAAAAGTGTTCGACGAATGGCTCGAGACCCGCGACGAGGCGCTTAGCGCCGCAATCTTCACGGGCCCTGGCTCCCGCGAGTCCGTCGTCCAACACTATCGCACGCTCGGCCTCCTGATCGAGGCGGGCGAATTCGCCGCATGACGATTCCCATCAAAAGCAAGGAGGGGATCGAGAAAATGCGCGAAGCGTGTGCCATTGCCGCCACCGTACTTGAGCAACTCAAGCCGATGGTGAGGCCTGGCATCACGACGCAAGACTTGGAAGAGGCTGGTCGCGATTTCATCGCCCGGCTGGGAGCCCGCAGCGCCTGTTACGGTTACCAGCACGGTTCCCGTCGTTATCCGGCGCATACCTGTATCTCGGTCAATGACGAGGTGGTGCATGGCATACCGTCATTACGACGTATCCTGCGTGAGGGCGATATCGTTTCACTCGATATCGTCGTCTGGCACAATGGATATGTCGGCGACAACGCCTCCACCGTTCCCGTTGGCCCGGTTTCCCCTGTGATCGAAAAGCTGCTCCGCGTGACGCGTGAGGCGCTCGATCTCGGAATTCGCCAGGCGGAGGTTGGCAAACGCATCGGGGACATATCCAGCGCGGTTCAGGTGTTTGTCGAAGCTAACGGCTTCAATGTCGTCCGCGACATGGTGGGTCACGGGGTCGGCAGTTCGATGCATGAGCCGCCCGAGATTCCGAACTTCGGGCGCAAAGGAACCGGTGAAAAGATCAAAGCCGGCATGACGCTGGCGATCGAACCAATGGTTAACCTCGGAATCTACAAGACGAAGACGCTCTCTGATGGGTGGACGGTCGTGACCGCCGACGGCTCACCTTCTGCCCATTTTGAACATACGGTGCTCACCACCGAACACGGACCGCAAATTCTGACGCAGCCGCGACCGGTGATCGCTTAACACTCTCCCATTTTTCTCACTCTCCAATCAATATCCCCCGTTTCCCACGGGCGAATCTCTAACTAAAAACCACACCATCCATGCCTCGTCTCCTCGGCGTCGACATCCCCGCGAAGAAGAAAGTCGCGTTTTCCCTCCGTTATATCAACGGCATCGGTCCCACCCGTGCCGACCTGCTTGTTAAAGAAGCAGGCCTGAACCCCGACATGCGGGCGCAGGATCTTACCGAGGAGCAGCTCAACAAGATCCTTCACATCATCACGGAGCACAAATGGGTCCTTGAAGGTGACCTTCGCCGCGAAATCGCCGCCAATTTGAAGCGCCTCCAAGCCATCAACTGCTACCGCGGCATTCGCCACCGTCGCAGCCTGCCGGTCCGCGGCCAGCGCACCAGTACCAATGCCCGTACCCGCAAGGGCCCGCGCAAGACCGTTGGCGTCACCAAGGCAAAAGAAGTCTAATCCTTTACTCACATGGCCGAAGAAAAGTCTGTTCCGAAGAAAGAAAAGCCCGTCAAAGCAGCCCCTGCGGCCGCTGAAGGCGCCGCCGCGGCGCCTGACGCACCGGTGGAAAAGAAAGCCCGTGCTCCGAAGAGCGCAGGCGAAAAAGGACCGAAATCGCCTGGTGATGCGGACGCCCCAGCGGCGCCTGCTCCTGCGCCCGACAAGCCCCTTGAAATGGTTGGCGGCGTCGCCAAGCAGCCCACGGCTGAAGATCTCCTCAAGGAAGAATTGGGCACCATCAAGGTGCGCAAAGCCAAGGGTTCCAAGAACGTCTCCTCAGGCGTTGCGAATGTCCTCGCCTCATTCAACAACACGATTGTTTCGATCACCGACCAGAAGGGGCAGGTCATCGCGTGGTCCAGCGCCGGGAAGTGCAATTTCCGTGGCTCCCGCAAGTCCACCGCTTACGCCGCCCAAGTCGTGGCGCAGGATGCCGCGCGTAATGCGATGTCCCACGGACTCAAAGACGTTCAGATCCGCGTTTCGGGCCCTGGCCTCGGCCGGGACTCGGCGATTCGAGCGCTGCAGGCCATTGGTCTGGAGATCACCTCGATCGTCGACGTTACACCGATCCCGCACAACGGCTGCCGTCCCCGCAAACGGCGTCGCGTCTGACGCGCCGGGCTCACTCTCAGATTTCAAATCTCAATTTTAAAATTAGGAATCCACCATGGCTCGTTATACCGGCCCCACCACCCGCATCAGCCGCCGCTTCGGTCAGCACCTTCTCGGCTCTGGCAAGGCTTTCGAACGTCGCGGTTATCCGCCCGGCCAGCACGGTCCCAAGCTCCGTCGCAAGGTATCGGAATATGCCGTCGGCCTGAATGAGAAACAGAAGCTCCGATATATTTACGGCCTGCTCGAGCGTCAGTTCCGGCGCGTCTTCGAGATTGCGAAAAAGGAACGTGGCGTCACCGGCGAGCGCTTTCTGCAACTGTTGGAAACGCGTTTGGACAGCACCATCTATCTCCTCGGGTTGGCGAAAAGCCGCGCCGCCGCGCGCCAGTTCGTGAACCATGGCCACATTCGCGTGAACGGCCACAAGGTGGACATTGCCAGCTATAATGTTAAGCCCGGCGAGGAGATCGAGGTGAAGAACACCCCCGCTTCCCGTCAGCTGGCCACCCGCTGCCTTGAGGAAAACCGCGTCCGTAATGTCCCTGGCTGGCTCACCATGAATCCCGAGACCTTCAAGGCGACCGTCGTCCGTCTGCCCACGCGGGAAGAGATGACCCAAGACATCAACGAGCAGCTCATCGTCGAGTTCTACTCCCGCTTCTAATCGTCGCCCGGTCCAACTCCATTTACATCGTCTCAACGTCAGAGCTCACTGCCATGCCAAAACGTCTCGGAAAGTTCGAACTCCCCAGCAAACTGACCAAGGTCGAAGAGGGCGCCACGCCCACTTATGCCAAATTCATCGCCGAGCCCTTCGAAGCCGGTTACGGTCACACCGTCGGTAATTCCCTTCGGCGAGTCCTCCTGAGTTCCATCGAGGGAGCAGCGATTTCCTCGATCAAGATTGATGGCGTTAACCACGAATTCCAGTCGATCGACGGGGTGGTGGAAGATGTGACCGACATCGTGCTTAATCTGAAAAAGATTTTGATCGTCTCCACCAAGCGCGAGCCAATCACGCTGCTGATCAAGGCCACGAAGGCCGGCGCGATCACCGCCGCGGATATTCAGGCGGATGCCAACATCACGATCGTCAATCCCGACCAGGTGATCTGCACGCTCGATAGTAAGCGTAATTTCGAGGCCGAAATCGAGATCAAGACCGGCCGTGGCTATTATCCGGGCGAGGCGAACAAGAAGGAAGAACAGGCCATCGGCGTAATTCCGATCGACTCGCTCTTCTCGCCGGTTCGTCTGGTCAAGTATGCCGTCGAAGCGACGCGCGTCGGTCAGATCACCGATTACGATAAGCTCATTCTCGAAGTGTGGACGGACGGGCGCATCACGCCCGATGATGGCCTGAAACAAGCCGCATCAATCCTGAAACACCACCTGGATGTGTTTGATCGGGTCAGCGAGGAAGCCTACGAATTCGATAATCAGCAGTCCGAAGTGAGCGAAGAGCAGAACAAGCTGCGCAAGTTGCTCAACATGTCGGTCAACGAAATCGAGCTTTCCGTTCGCGCGGCGAATTGCCTGAACAACGCCAACATCACGACGGTCGGCGAACTCGCCATGAAGACCGAGCAGGAAATGCTCAAATATCGCAATTTCGGCAAGAAGTCGCTCAACGAGATTAAGGAAAAGCTCGAAGCCTTGGGTTTGTCCCTCGGCATGAAATTCGACGAGCGTCTGCTCGAAACCAAGAAAGAAGCCTAAGCTGCCCGGCTGAGTACTTTAGCGGCGGACGACACCTGTCGTTCGCTTCTTCTTTTCGCTGCCGCTTTTCACCACTGTTACAAATTTCGGTTCTTGCGCCGTCCGCTGCCGCCCAACGCTGCGACCGGATTGCCGATCGGGAACCGCCAACTGATAAAATCCAATGCGTCATAATAAACACCACGCTTCTCTGGGCGTAACCCGTGAGCATCGCCGCGCGATGCTGTCCAATCTGGCCGCCTCGCTCATTACTCACGGTCGCATCCAGACCACCCTGACCAAGGCGAAGGCGCTTCGCCCATTCGTCGAGCGCGTCATCACCAAAGCCAAGCAGGCGGCGGCCAAGACGGAAAAGAAGGATGCCATTCACCTGCGCCGACTCGCGCTGGCTGATGTCCACGACGAAACGGCGATCACCAAGCTGTTTAACGAGACCCACAAGGAATTTACCAACCGCAATGGTGGGTACACCCGAATCTACAAGCTTGGCGCCCGCCAAAGCGACGCCGCTGAGCTCGCCCTGATCGAGTTCGTGAAAGCGGATGACCCCGGATACAAAAAGTCAAAGGGTAGCCGGAAGTCGAAGTCCTCGAAAGCTCGGAAACCGAAAGCAGTGA
>JBEENF010000311.1:0-5069 GCA_041192325.1 Verrucomicrobiota bacterium | reverse complement strand
TTTATGAATGCGCTGCGCCGTTTCGGGCTGGCTCGCACCGGCATGGCTGCGACGGAATTCGCCATGATCGCGCCGCTTATGTTCTCGCTCTATTTCGGTGTTACGGAACTTACTGACGGCCTCATAGTGGATACGCGCGTAACGCGCGCGGCTAGTACCGCCGCCGATCTTGTGGCGCAGGATACCTCGATCACCAATGCCGAGATGACAAACATCTTCACCGCGATCGACCGGATCATGTTCCCTTACCTGACCCCTCAGACGAAGGTCGTGGTGTCCAGCCTTGTTGAGGGCAGCAACGGAACCTTCAAAGTTGCCTGGAGCAGCGCGCATAACACCACACCGAGGGCGGTAAATTCGCTCGTAAGCGTACCGGCGGGACTGGTCGCGACGGGCGGCAGCGTGATCTACTCGGAAGTCACCCATCCTTACACCTCCCCGGCGGGCGAGCTTATCTACGGAACAATCAACTTGACGGACACTTTCTATTCGCGCCCGCGTCGTGTGGCCAAAGTCGGACGCACGGTTAACTGAGGCATTCTCAGCTCCCTCCCTTCCGCCGGCGCACCAGACCTTCCTGAGCGACCGATGCGACCAGTGTTCCATCGCGCTGAAAGATCGACCCACGATTGTAGCTGCGCGCATGCGCAGCTACTGGACCGTCCTGCACATAGAGCAGCCACTCATCGGCGCGGAAGGAACGATGAAACCACATCGCATGATCGAGACTGGCGAGTTGCAGACTCGGAGTGAACAGCGAATAGCCATGCGGCAGCAGGGATGTGTCGAGTAGCGTCATGTCCGACGCATAAGCCAGCACGCATTGATGGAGCGACAGATTATTTTCGAGATGACCTTTCGCACGCACCCAAAGGGTTTGCGCCGCCGCGCGCTTTTCGCCTGAGAAGCGGTTGTCCGGCGAGACAGGACGAATCTCGATCGGTCGCTCGCGCAGGAACCATGGCCGTACCGCCTCGGGTAGTTGCGCCGCCGCCTCGTCCCTCCACTCGCGTTCGCTTCTCAGCGTTTCCGGCGCGGGCACGTCGGGCATCGTTATCTGATGAACGAGGCCTTCCTCGGGCACATGGAACGAGGCCGACATCGTGAAGATGATCTCGTCCTTCTGAAGGGCGCTCACCCTTCGGGCGGAAAAACTTGCCCCGTCACGGCTGTTCTCCACCCGTTAGACAATGGGCGTCTTCGGATCGCCCGCCCGCAAAAAATAGCCGTGCAGGGAATGGCAGACCCTTGCCTCGACCGTGCGCTGCGCCGCGACCAGCGCCTGTCCAAGCACCTGCCCGCCAAACACGCGCTGCCAACGGTCCTTGGGACTGTCCCCACGGAAGGTTCCCTCCCCCACCGGGTCGAGATCGAGAATCGCGATCAGTTCGTCCAGCGCATCATTTTCAGGGTGAAAGGGGGCGGATTCGCGGTCAGGGGGCGGGGTGGACATGAGGCATTAGAGCGCAATCGTGCCCCGGCGCGAAGTCGCCAAGCGGCGCTTTGCTTCGTTCCGGTCTGTATCCACCGCAACTCTCCCCACACGGCGCACGATGCGTTGGAGCTCCGACCTGCGCCCCCCTGCTACGAAATCGCTTCGAGATCGCATTAAAAGGGTGCAATAGGGGGCAGATTTCCCTTGCGCGGGGGCCAATCCCACTTAAGAAGGTGCCCTCGCTAAAACCATAGGAACCGTGAATGGGGAACGTCCTCCTCAAACGTGCCGCACATCAACGCCCCGCCACCACCACGCGCGGCGCCATGGAACGCCTGTTCACGCTGATGTTCAGCGGGTTCGTCTACAATCAGATCTGGGAAGATCCGGATGTGGACCTTGAAGCGCTGAAGGTGGGACCCGGCCATCGCCTGATCACGATTGCCTCGGGCGGCTGCAATGTCCTGAACTATCTGACGGCGGACCCCGAACGCATCATTGCGGTCGACCTCAATCCGAACCATGTCGCGCTGACCCGGCTTAAGCTTCAGGCGCTGGAGCATCTGCCCGATTACGACGCGTTCTTCCGCTTCTTCGGCAGCGCAAAGGACACCTCCAACCGCAGTATTTTCGACAGTTTCCTCGCCGAAAAGCTGGACCCGGACACCAGGCGCTATTGGGAAACGCGGATGCCGCTGCGCGGACGGCGCATCAACATGTTCGCCCGCAACCTTTATCGTTACGGACTTCTGGGCCGCTTCATCGGCGTGTTGCACGCCATCGCGAAACTCCACGGCAAGCGCCTGGAAGACGTGCTTCATGCCAAGACGCTGGAAGAGCAGCGGGCGCTGTTTGAAAAGACGATCGCGCCGTTGTTCGACAACCGGCTGGTGAAATTTCTCTCCAGAATGCCGGTTTCCTTTTACGGCCTCGGCATTCCACCCGCGCAATATGACGAACTGGTTGCCGCTGCCGCTGACGGCAATCCGGTGACGACGCTGCGCGAGCGCGTCGAACGCCTCGCCTGCGATTTTCCGATCGCCGAGAATTACTTCGCCTGGCAGGCCTTTGGACGCGGTTACGACACCGAAGCGCGTGTCGCCGTTCCGGCCTATCTCCGCGCGGAAAATTACGAGACCATCAAATCCCGCGTGAACCGCGTGGAAGTGCATCATGCGTCGATGATCGATTTTCTGGCTGCGCAACCGGAAGGCTCGCTCCATCGCTATGTGTTGCTTGATGCGCAGGACTGGATGACGCCGGAAATCATGACGGCGCTGTGGACGCAGATCGACCGCTCTGCGGATCCAAAAGATGCGCGCGTCATTTTCCGCACCGCAGGGCTCGAATCGCCGCTGCCGAAAAAGATCCCCGCTGAAATTCTGGCGCATTGGGACTATTCGGAATCCGAAAGCCGTGCTTTTCACGCCCGTGACCGTTCGTCGATCTATGGCGGCTTTCACGTCTATATCCGGCGTGCGGCCTGAAGAATCCGCGAGTGAGCTCTCCCGCGCCCGAAACAAACTCTCCCGGTGGCGGCCACGCCGCGCTGATGGACCAGGTCTATCGCCGTCAACGCCACATCTACGATCTGACGCGCAAATATTATTTGCTCGGCCGCGATCGGCTCATTCGCGAACTGGACGCCAAGCCCGGCGAAAAAATTGTCGAGATCGGCTGCGGTACCGCGCGCAATCTCATCGCCATTTCCAAGGCCTATCCCGAGGCACAGCTTTTCGGCCTGGATGCCTCACACGAAATGCTGATCAGCGCGTCCGAATCGGTCGAGCGCGCAGGGCTTAAGGGCAAGATTGCCCTCGCAAACGGTTATGCCGAAGACATGACGCCCGCGCTGTTTGGTGTCGAAGGGCTCTTTGACCGCGCCATCTTCTCCTACAGCCTTTCGATGATCCCCGATTGGCGCGCTGCGCTGCGCAGCGCGGCCGCCAATGTTCGTCCCGGCGGCACCATTCATATTGTGGATTTCGGCGATCTTGCTTCGCTGTGGCCGCCCGCCGCGCGGGGCCTGCGCGGGTGGCTTCGTCTTTTTCACGTCGCGCCGCGCGATATTCTGCTGCAGGGACTAGAAGCGACGCGCGAGAACACGCTGTCCTTTCACGTGCTGCCCGGCCGCTACGCCTTCATCATCAAGGCGCATCCCAGCGCCTTTCGCGATTTCGCCGGTTAAACGCCGTTCTCAGAACGTCTCTGCCGAAAAATCGAGGCTGGTGCGCAACACCAATCCACGCGCCGGTTCCACAATCATGACCGGTTTCATGCGCGGGATCATCGCGACGGTCGGCGGTACCGCGTCGGGGACCGGTTCGCGCGCCATGATCGGCATATTCTCGCACACGGAATAATCGTCGCCGCCGAAGGAAGGCTGCCCGGACAGAAAGGCCGCAAGCGTCACGGGGCCGGAATCGAGCGCCGTGACGAACATGGCGTTCGCGCCATCACAGAAATTGGTAATGTGGGCGATGCTTTTGCGTGACGATGCATTGGCCATCCGCGTCTTGAAGGCGTGGTAATCGGCTGTGCCGGTGCGCGCATTTAGGCGGCGAAAAAAAGCCTGCAGCGCACGGTCTGAAGCCTGAAGATCGCTCTGAAAGGCGGTCACGAACTGGTTATAGCGGGGAACGGCATCGCAAGAGAGCGCGGCCACCATCAGCTCCTGCTGTACGGCGGCGGTCTTGATAGCCTGCAATTCCTGAGGTCTGGCGCATTGCGCACCCGCAGCCCAGGCATTTGTGGTCACCGCGCACATGGCCGCGGCCAGAACTGCCGATTTCAATCCTTTGCGCAAGAAATCCCCTTCGGTCGGTCCCTGAACGCGTCTAATCACTTAAGGCACGGATGTAAAAGCAATTTACGCCAAATTTTAGCACAGGTTGGCCCTAGCGAAATAGGGGCCAAGCCCGCCGGGCGCTGCAGGCAAACAGGGCGGGTGCCGATCCTGCTCCGGAACTCCTGCGCCGGAAGGCCGAAATCGCCGCTTTTCGCCGCGTTCTCATTGCAGTATGTGTGCGCCCCTCGCGGGCGCGAACTCTTGCGCCGGAGCGAGCAACCAGCCGAGAGTTTAAGGTCATGTCGTATAAAGTCGCAGTCGTGGGCGCCACCGGCAATGTCGGGCGGGAGATGCTCAACACACTCGTGGAACGCCAGTTTCCGGCGCGGGAAGTGGTAGCGCTTGCCTCCGTCCGCTCCAATGGCGTGGATGTTTCCTACGGCGACAGCACGCTCAAAGTGAAAGCGCTCGACTATTTCGACTTCGCCGGCACCGATATCTGCCTCATGTCCGCTGGCTCCACGGTCGCCGCCGAATGGGCGCCGAAGATCGCGGCCCAGGGCTGCATGGTCATCGACAATTCCTCGAAATGGCGCATGGACCGGGACGTTCCGCTGATCGTTCCGGAAGTGAACGCGCATGTGCTCGACGCCGGAATCAAGAAGGGCATCATCGCCAATCCCAATTGCTCGACCGCGCAGCTCGTCGTCGCGCTGAAGCCGCTGCATGACGTGGCGCGGATCAAGCGCGTCGTCGTCGCCACCTATCAATCGGTGTCCGGCGCCGGCAAGGACGGGATGGACGAATTGTTCCGCCAGACCCGCGCGGTATTCGTCGCCGATCCGG
>JBEENF010000310.1:0-5079 GCA_041192325.1 Verrucomicrobiota bacterium | reverse complement strand
GGTTGAAGATCACCCGGCCAACGGTGGTGCGGAGAGTGCGGCGCTTCGGATCACCGAAGACCGTTTCGCGCTCGTAATCGGGATTCGGCACTTCGACCCAATCGTGCATCTTTAGCGCGCCGTCGGACTTCGCATAAAGAACTTCCTGCAATCCGCTCAGCAAGGGGACGCGAACGCCCTTCTCCGGCTTCTTGCGCGGTTCGATGGTGAGATAATAAGCGCCGAGGACAATGTCCTGCGACGGCGTGAGGATCGGCTTGCCCGATGACGGCGAGAAGATGTTCGACGTCGCCATCATCAGCAGCTTGCACTCCATGATCGCTTCCAGCGAAAGCGGCACGTGGACGGCCATCTGGTCACCGTCGAAGTCCGCGTTGTAAGCGGTACAGACGAGCGGGTGGATGCGGATGGCTTCGCCTTCGATGAGGATCGGCTCGAAGGCCTGGATCGAGAGACGGTGAAGCGTGGGTGCGCGATTGAGCAACACGGGGTGGCCCTTCGTCACTTCCTCGAGAATATCCCAAACTTCCGGGGACTTTTTCTCGATCATCTTACGGGCTCCGCGGACGGTGTGCACGAAGCCGAGTTCCTTGAGGCGGCGAATGATGAAGGGCTCGAAAAGCACGAGCGCCATCTTCTTCGGCAGACCACATTGGTTCAGCTTGAGCTCAGGTCCGATAACGATAACCGAGCGCCCGGAATAATCCACGCGCTTGCCCAGCAAGTTCTGGCGAAAACGACCTTGCTTGCCCTTGAGCATGTCGGAAAGCGACTTCAAGGGACGGTTGCCGGCGCCGGTGACAGGACGGCCGTGACGGCCGTTGTCAAAGAGCGCGTCGACCGCTTCCTGGAGCATGCGCTTTTCGTTGTGAATGATCACATCGGGCGTCTTCAGCTGCATCAAATTCCGCAAGCGATTGTTGCGGTTGATAACACGCCGATACAGATCGTTGAGATCAGAAGTGGCGAAGCGGCCACCTTCCAGCGGAACGAGCGGACGCAGGTCCGGCGGGATCACGGGCAACACTTCCAAGACCATCCACTCCGGACGGCTCCTCGAGTGAATGAATCCCTGGATCACCTTGAGGCGCTTCGAGAGCTTCTTTTTGATCTGCTTGGATTTCGTCGCGCGCATCTGCTCCTGCAGCTCAGCCACGGTGGCTTCCATGTCGGTCTTCACCAACGCGTCGCGGACTGCCTCGGCGCCCATCTTGGCGACAAAGGAATCGTCGCCGTACTCATCCAGCGCCTGACGGTACTCGGTGTCCGTAAGCAGCTGCTTCATTTCCAAGGGCGTCTTGCCCGGATCAACGACCATGTAGTTCTCGTAGTAGATCACGCGCTCGAGTGAGCGCGCGGTCATGTCAAGCAGCAGGCCGAGACGGCTGGGCATCGACTTCAGGAACCAGATATGGGCCACCGGCACGGCGAGTTCGATGTGCCCCATGCGCTCACGGCGCACGCGGGCAATCGTCACTTCGACGCCGCAGCGATCGCAAATCACATCCTTGTACTTGATGCGTTTGTATTTTCCGCAGGCGCACTCGTAGTCACGCACCGGTCCAAAGATCTTCTGACAGAACAAGCCGCCTGGTTCGGGCTTGAAGGTGCGATAATTGATCGTCTCGGGATTCTTTACCTCGCCCTTCGACCATTTGCGGATGACGTCGGGTGAAGCGACGGTAATGGACACGCAGTCAAATGCGCTTTCCTCAAGGCCAAGGGCCTCGCGCGCCATGTCGCGGGTGGTGCCGGCGGTGTCGGTGGGTTGAATCATTTTATTGTCTTCCTGAGTTTTCTAAAAGGTGAACAAAACGCCTGTCGCCGGCTCAAGAGCCATAGCTCAGCACGTCACGCTTCTGGAGCTTGATATCCAGACCAAGGGATTGGATCTCCTTGATGAGCACGTTGAACGATTCCGGAGTGCCAGCCTGCAGGGTGTTGTCGCCTTTAACCAGTGACTCGTAGATCTTGGTGCGACCTTGCACGTCGTCTGATTTGACGGTCAGCAACTCCTGCAGCGTATGCGCCGCGCCATAAGCTTCGAGCGCCCACACTTCCATTTCGCCGAAACGCTGGCCGCCGTATTGGGCTTTCCCGCCCAGCGGTTGCTGGGTGACAAGCGAGTACGGACCGACCGCGCGAGCGTGGATCTTGTGGGACACAAGATGGTTCAGCTTCATCATGTAGATGTAGCCAACCACCACCTCCTGATCGATCTTCTCGCCGGTACGCCCATCGAGCAGAGGGCTTTTGCCGGTGGACGGCAGCTTCGCATCGCGGAGGTATTCGCGGACTTTCTTTTCCGGAATGCCGTCGAACACGGGCGTTGCCACCTTGATGCCGAGCTTTTTGCAGGCCCAACCAAGATGTGTTTCCAGCACCTGCCCCACGTTCATGCGCGAAGGAACGCCCAGGGGATTCAAGCAAATTTCGACGGGGGTGCCGTCAGGCAGGAACGGCATGTCTTCTTCCGGCACGATCTTCGCGACCACACCCTTGTTGCCGTGACGACCAGCCATCTTGTCGCCGACTTCGAGCTTTTGCTTGGTGGCAATGTAGACTTTGACCTGCTTGATCGCGCCATCCGCCGAGCCTTCGCCCGCCTCAATGGAGCCAATCTTGCGCTCACGGTCCGTCTCGAGCTCGTCAAACTTGGTTTGATACGAGCCGATAATCTCCATGATTTTGATGCGCACCGGCGAAGGATCAATCTGCACGTGCTTCGAAACTGCCGCCAGTTTACGGAGGAGTGTCTTGGTAATCTTGCGATTGGCCGGAATAATGATTTCGCCGGTCTCGCCGTTGATCACGTCGAGCGGAATTTTTTCACCGAGCAGGATGTTCGAAAGCGCCTCGGTCAGACCTTCGCGCAACTTGTCCATCTGCGTCTTGTATTCTTCCTGGATCTGCTTCGCCTGGCGGCGGCGATCCGACGGGGACATTTTTTCCTCCTGATTGTCGATGCGTGAGGAAACCTTCACGTCCATGATGATACCCGTGACGCCCGATGGAACGATCAGTGATGTGTCTTTCACGTCCGCGGCCTTTTCGCCGAAGATCGCGCGGAGCAGTTTTTCCTCGGGAGCCAGCTCGGTTTCAGACTTCGGCGTGATTTTTCCGACAAGGATGTCGCCCGGCTTCACTTCGGCGCCGATGCGAATCACGCCGTTATGGTCCAGATTTTTTAACGCTTCCTCGCCGACGTTGGGGATGTCGCGGGTGATTTCTTCCGGCCCGAGCTTGGTGTCGCGCGCGGTGACCTCGAATTCCTGAATGTGGATCGAGGTGAAGATGTCTTCGCGGAGCACCTTCTCGGAGATGAGAATGGCGTCTTCGAAGTTGTAACCATTCCACGGCATGAACGCGACGAGTACGTTGCGACCGAGGGCCATCTCACCCTGATCCGTGGAAGGACCATCGGCGATAATCTGGCCGGCCTTGATCTTCTGTCCCTGCTTGACGATCGGCTTTTGATTGAAGCACGTGCCCGCGTTCGAGCGCATGAACTTCCGCAACTCGTAAACGTAAGTGTGATTTTTGGGCTCAGTCTTGAGGTTGCGGGGCAGTTCCCCGTCCTTGGTCACAACGATGCGCTTGGCATCGACGGAAGCGACCACCCCCGCCTCTTCGGCGACGACGACGATCTTGGAGTCGCGCGCTACGCGCTCCTCGATGCCGGTGCCGACGAAGGGCGACTCAGCCTGAAGGAGCGGCACACCCTGCCGTTGCATGTTGGCTCCCATCAGCGCGCGATTCGCATCGTCATGCTCAAGGAAAGGAATCATCCCTGCCGCGATCGAAATCACCTGTTTCGGCGAGACGTCCATCAGATGGACCTCGGAGGCGGCAACTTCCAGGAAGTTGCCATCCTGGCGCACGGTGACCTTGCCGACGAAATGATTCTTATCGTCGATTTCGGCGTTGGCCTGAGCGATGACCTTGGCCTCCTCCTGGTCCGCGGTGAGATATTCTATTTTGTCGCTCACGCGGCCGTCTTTGACGACCCGATACGGCGTTTCAATAAAGCCAAATTCGTTGACCCGCGCATACGTGGAGAGCGAGTTGATCAAACCGATGTTCGGGCCTTCAGGCGTCTCGATGGGGCAGATGCGGCCATAGTGGGAAGGATGAACGTCGCGCACTTCGAATCCGGCGCGCTCGCGATTAAGACCACCCGGCCCGAGCGCGGAGAGGCGGCGCTTATGCGTCACCTCCGCGAGCGGATTGATTTGGTCCATGAACTGCGAGAGCTGGGAACGGGCGAAAAAGTCGCGGATGACCGTCGTCAGCGCCTTGGGGTTGATCAGCTTTTGGGGCGTGATCGAATCCACGCTCTGATCATACATGGTCATGCGCTCGCGAACGAGGCGCTCCGTCCGGCTAAGACCCACCCGACACTGGTTAGCGAGCAACTCGCCAACGGTGCGAACGCGGCGGGATCCCAAATGATCGATGTCGTCGACAACGCCCACACCCTTTTTCAGACGCACGAGGTACTTCGTGGCGGCCACGATGTCGGAGCTCTCAAGAATGCGTTGCTCGAGCTCGGCTTTGAGACCAAGCTTTTGGTTAACCTTGTAGCGCCCCACCCGGCCCAAGTCGTAGCGCTTAGGATCGAAGAACAAGCGCTTGAGGAGCGCCTTGGCGTTGGCGGTGGTGGGCGGCTCGCCTGGCCGCAGACGCTTGTAGATTTCCTTCAACGCCTCTTCTTCATTGCGCGTGGGGTCTTTCTTGAGCGCACGGATCAGCGCGCCCTCATCGATCGAGGTGTCAATGACGCGCAGCGTCGTGATATCATGCTTCTCGAAGGTCCGGACGATTGCCTTGGTGAGCGGCTCGAACGCGCGGGCGAGCACCACGCCCTTTTGGGCGTCGATGGCATCTTCCACGAGCACCAGCGTGGAGACATTCTCCATGTCCAGCGCCTTCGAAACTTTGAGATCCTTGATCTCGTAAAACAGATTCAGCAGATCGATGTCGCTGGAGTACCCGATCGCGCGAAGCATCGTCGTGATGAGGAACTTCCGGCGGCGACGCCGACGATCAAGATAGACGTAAAGCAGATCGTTGTTGTCG
>JBEENF010000309.1:0-5093 GCA_041192325.1 Verrucomicrobiota bacterium | reverse complement strand
TGGCTGGATATGCGCTCCTGATTGTGGGAGCGTCGTTTCTGACTTACCGTCGGATGAGAGCAAAACTTCAAGGTCCGCCACCAGTGGCAGGTGGTCGGAGGCAACTCGCGTGAGATCGTTGCGCACAACGTGGATTTTCTTCCTCGTGAAATGACTCGAGGCGAAGATGTGGTCCAACCGCACCAGTGGTTGCACTGAAGTAAAAGTTCCGACCGGACGGTAACCATTCTCGGTGCTCTGCACATCGCGCAAACGTCCCGCCGCCAGCTTGTAAGGGATGCTTCCGGGAAGCGCATTGAAATCGCCGCAGAGGAGCACCGGCTCCGTTTCGGTGACGCCGCCGATCCATTCCGGTCCGAGGAGCTCGCGCATCTGCAAAACGCGTTCGCCGGGTCCAAGTCCCAGATGAGTCGTAATTACATTCACGATCAACCCGGCAATTTCGACGCGCACCCACATTGCGGACCGCGGTTCCTGCCACCAGCTCTGGGGGTCGTGCGGCAGGCGCGCGCGCTTAACGACTTCCATGGGCCAGCGACACAAAAGAGCGTGGCCGTAATGTTCTTCGCCGCGCGTCACGGTGGGACAAAACACCGCCTGCATGCCCAGTTCGGCCGCGATGATCGCGGCCTGATCCTCCACGCGCGAACGGCGTCGGCCCAAGTCGAGCTCCTGCATCGCCACAATGTCCGGCATCACACCACGAATCACGCGCGCCACCCGCCGGGGCGAGACTCTGCCATCCATTCCGGAGCAACCGTGGACGTTATAGGTCACAAGTCGCAGGTCGGTGCGATGATCCTCGGTCGGGCGCAAGGACCCGCCTCTCTCGGAACGCCCGATTTGGTGCAGTGCCGCGGCGCGCAGGGCGCTCGGACGGATAAAATGCTCCGTTCCTTCCGGCAACGGCGTGTGTCGCGGGAGCAAGGCGAAGGCCTGGCTCTCATTGGGACCAAACCCGCCGTGAGCGCCGCGTTCAGGCGCAAAGCTCCAGGCGGTTTCGTTCCAGGGACTCCATCCCAGCAGCGTGAGGTCACCCAAGTCGGGGTGCTCGCAAAAAACCTTCAAATCCTCGGCGATCTGTTTTCGCAAAGGTTCGGGATGGGGTAGAATGGCGGCGACCTCCTGCGGCACGAGTGTTTCCCCGCGCGCGTGAAACCACGTGACCACGCCGTCCTGGCCCCGCACCAGCACGCCAGGCACGAGGCCCTGCTTCACCAGGCGCTGCGCGAGCGCGCGCCGCTGATCATCCGTCTTCACCTCGTGGAAGTAGACGTGGCCCACCGGTCCCATCGCCGCCAGGGTGAACTCCGCTTCCCATTCCTGTTCACGCCGGTCGGCCAGGCGTTCGCGTTCCAATCTCGCCTGGTTCAAACGGCCCCGCGACAACCAAGCAGAGGATTTCCAGGCCTCCGATCGCGCCCGCCACACGGGATCATGCCGCCGCGCAATTTCCAGACAGTCACGCAGGACGGACTCCACGCCTCCGTCGATTTCGTCGGCAAACGATCTGGTGGGCTCCTGTCCGTGATCGGAAAAAATCCACACTGCGTAGTCCCGACGCGGCGAGCGGTGCGCGGCACGCGCAAGGTATTTGATGGCGCGATCAATCCCGCGCAGCGAATAATGCGCGAGACGGGAGCCCGGGCCGCGCATGTGCGACTCCTCGTCATAACCCACGAAGTTGATGTGCACAATCGGCAGTCCACGGGCCACGTCGATCTGGCCGCTGATCGTCAGGAGTTCCCTCAGGCCGACTCCCACGAAAACGCGTGAAACCAACAGCAAAAACTCCCGGAAGAGACGCCTGCCGCTCAACACCGCGCGCGACATGTCCACCAATCCCACGGCGAATTCGACCACCAACAATCGAGCGATGCGAAAAGCAGCCGGGAGATTCAACAGGATGAAAACAAAAATATTCCTGATTTTTTTTGTACGCCACATATCCCCCGGGCCGATGCTTGCCGCGCAAAAGTGGCTCTCCCACTGCCCCGCCCCTCCGGTGTAAATGTTCGACCATGAACTCCCGCCTTTCAACAAACCCTCCGCCTCGCGCGCGCATTTCGCCTCGCGCGCTTTCGCCCATTCCGGATCCCACATCCGCCCGAGTTGCTTTAGAGTACGATCAAAGAAACTGAACGCCGGAACCGCGGACTTCACCCCGTAATAAAGCTCTGCCTGCACGGCGGGAGTCGTGGAGGGAATACCCGGATAAAAAGTGTGCAGGTGGTATCCCTCCCGCGTGAGCAGCCGTTGGAGAAAAGGCATGCGTCCGGCCGACAGCGCACGGCCAAGCTGGGCACGGGAGAAACCATCAATCTGAATCAGCAAGAGGCCCGGCTCTTCGCTGGTCCCCTGCAGGGGCGTCAGACCGAAGTGACGAATCGCCCACTCGCTGCGGCTGAGACGCCGCCGAATGCCGTGCAAATAACTTTCTACTCGGGCAAACATAGCGCACGGCTGATCAGGATTGTGATGTTCACGAAACCTTTTCCTTGCTGTCGCTGAACACCGCTGCCGCGAGCGTTTGAGTGCGGCTTGAAATGAGGTCCCATTCCAATCCCAGCCGTTGAATAATCACATTCCACGGATGCAGGTCGTTTTCGGCCCGTTGCGCTCGCGTCGCCCGTCGAATTTCCTCATAGAACGCGATCATCCGCGCCGCGCATTGCGACCTCGAGAAGCGCGCCGCGCCGGCGTGCGCACCGGCGCTCAATCGGCGCCGCAGCGCCGGGTCGCGGGCAACGCGCTGGACGACTTCGGCAAAGGCCTCCGGCGTTGTGCCGGAAGGGAGTAGAAAACCATTTTCTCCCTCGCGTACCACCTCGCGCACGCCGGGGGCGTTCAATGCCACCACCGGCAAGCCCGCCGCCATCGCTTCGGCCACCACCATGCCCTGCGTTTCTGATCTCGAGGCAAAGACAAACATGTCCATGGCGCGATAGGCCGAGCGCAATGCTTTACCCGTCCGCTGGCCGGCGAAAATCAAACGGTCGGCTACGCCGTGATGCTCGAACACCCCAAGCAGGTCGTCCCGCGCCGGTCCGTCTCCCACGACCACAAACCGACCCCGGGGCTCAAGGGCGAGAAACCGCGCTACAGCCTCGCCGAGATAGCCTAGATTTTTTTCCTGCGCCAGGCGGCCCACGTGTCCGACGACGAACGAATCGGGGGAAATTTGGAGTTTCTCCCGGAACGGCTTCCCCTCGGCCTCCGCAAAGGCCCGCACATCGATGCCGGTGGGCACCACGGTCATGGGCGTCGTTACGCCGCGACGGCGAATCAAGCGGGCCAGACTCTCGCTGGGCGCAATGACCCCGGCACAGAGGTTCGCAAAATGCGTTGGCAGTTCCTTCGCGACTTGCTTGAGCGCCTCCTCGGCAAACGGCATGTAGTGCGTGTAATCTTCATAACGCGTGTGGTGCGTGAAAACGATTGGCACGTTTTTGTTCATCGCCACCCGCAACGCGGTGTCGCCGAGGAGAAACGGGTGATGCGCATGGATGATGTCCGCCTGAAACGCGTCGAGCCGATCGGAGAGTCCGGCCGCCAGCGGCAGCCGGACGGAGAACTCGCTGCCATTGAAATTCTCCAGCGCGGGCACCCGTTCAACAATGGCTTCGGCGCTCGCGCGCAGGCGTTTGCCTTCAAAAGTGGGCGCAACCACGAGAACCTCGTGCCCGAGCCGCAGAAACTCCTCGGAGAATGTGCTCACCGAGCGAGCCACCCCGCCCACGTGGGGGAGGTAGGTGTTCGTCATCATGCATATTTTCATGGCTGTGGGTTGAGGAGGAAGGTTTCAGTTTCTCCGGTCGCGCGGCGCTTCTCGCCGGCAAAGCCGGGCAGTCGCACGTCGAGCAGCGGAAGGGGTGCGCGCCATTGACCTTCCACCGTCACCGCAGCGCAATCTGCGGAGCGTATCACTCGAACGGTGACAGGGCCAAACGGGGTGAGCGTCGGGCCCAGCGAGGCGCCGTCACGCCACCATTCCGGCTTGAGGCCGGCGGCCAGCACGAGCGAGCCCGTTTCCTCGCGCACGAAACAGGCGCGCACCATGAGCGCCCATTCCGCCGCCGCCCACATGTGCTCGCCATCGCCCATGCACCCTCCGCCCGTGCGGGGATGAATTGCCTCTGGCCACTGGCCGGTCGATGAGGCCAGGGAAGCAACGCGATCCATCAGCGTCCACGCGGCTGCCGTCTCCCCGCCGCGCAGGCGAATCTGCGCCAGGTGCAGCGTCAGATACGCATTAATGCCCGAATGAATCATGTTCTGAAAAAACGCGCCGGCATGGCTGCTATGATCGCGCAGGTAGTCGGCCGTTTTCAGAATGCGCTCATCTCCCGCCGCATAGATTTGCAGCGGGTAATCCGCGACGAGCGATCCCACCGCGCCCGAATCCATCCGGCGCTTGGGGGACGCCGGGATGGCGCCGGGAAAGCGGCGGTTCGGACCCCGCGGAAAAGAGCGCTCGATGGCGCCCAGCAATTCATCCGCCTCGCGCGCGCATTCTCCGGCGAATTTTGGGTCCTGCTTCCCCAACATGGCCGCGGCGCTGCGCAAACCCGCGACCCCCCAGAAGTCGTCCCAATAATAAAAGTCGTTTGGCCCCAGATGTTCAGCGCTAAATCCCGCCGGCAACAATCCCGCTTCCGCCAAACCGGTATCTGCCGGCAGCCGCTTGCGAATGATCCATCGCGCGCCGCGTGCGATGGCGCGAACCCAAGCCTGAGGCACGGGTTCCCCGGTGAGCGTCAGGAAACGGTGATACATCCAGAGGGCTTCTCCGTTGGAATCCCACTCGCCCTCCTGGGAAAGAAAATATCCGTCATGACGCTGACGTGGCGCAAAATGCTGCAAGGTCCGACGGGTGCGTTCCGCGCCTCCCAATGTGACGATCGCGTTGAGGATAAACGCGGCATCCCGAAACCAAAATCGTTTGTAGGTATAGGGCCCCGGATACACTTCGTCGGGCGAAAGCAGCACCAGGTTGGCGACCGCCAAGTCATAGAGCCGCTGCATGCGCGGGTCCGACATTCGTAAAACGGCCATGGGCGCCAGCGCGTCCCGCCACGAGGGCACGTTCGCCA
>JBEENF010000308.1:0-5095 GCA_041192325.1 Verrucomicrobiota bacterium | reverse complement strand
GCCGGCGATCCGGCGTGCAAAGGGTCCGCGGTGTGCTTTTCCAAGTAGATGGCGATCACTTCGAGCGTGGCGCCAAACCAAAGAATGGGTGCGCCGAGTTGTTTCTCCCAGTAAGTGCGGACCGCCGGACTGAGATAATACGCCGTGGCGACAAAAACGAATTCCTCCTCGCGATCGAAAGGGACGGACCAGGTTGCCCAGCAGGCGCCGACATCGATGGATTTCTTCACGTCGTCAGGCACATCGTAGACGCGCAAATCCACCAACCCCACGCCCTCAGCTTCAACGATGTGATGCAACATATCGTCTTCCCTGAGCACCTTCATCTCGTGGGCCAGAATTCCGAGAAGGGTGCTCTGGCGGGGCTGGTCGGTTGCAACCCGTTCGATCAGCTTTTCATTCGCCGCGTCCAAATCCTCGATTTTCACGAGATTGTGTTCCACCAACGCGGCGCCCAACAGGCGATTGGCGCGCATGAGGAGTGGACGATGCTCTTTGGACATGAGGAATCAAAAAAATGAATCAGGCGACAACCTCAGATGAAGCTTTTTCACGGGCGCGAAATTTGGTCACTCGTTTTAGCAATTCTTTCTTCATGCGATCCAGTCCCTGGCCGCTTAAGCAGGATGTTTCAAGCACGTCCACGGTTTTGTAACGCCGACGAAACTTCGCCAGCAGCGCAGCCGCTTCCGGAATATCCATCTTGTTCGCCACCACCAGGCGCGGCTTTTCGAGTAAACTCGGATCGTAGAGCTTCAGCTCGTTCAGGAGGTGCTTGTAATCGTCGCGCGGATCGCGCGCATCCGTTCCCGCCATGTCGATAAGGAAGATCAGGAGCGCGCAGCGTTCGATGTGCCGGAGAAAACGATGCCCCAACCCCCGGTTGTCGTGCGCTCCTTCGATCAAACCAGGGACATCAGCCAGCAGCAGTCGCTTGTTACCCTTTGCCTCGTCGAGATAATCGATCACCCCGATCTGCGGGTGCAACGTGGTGAACGGATAGGCCGCCGTCTTCGGTCGCGCTTTCGTGATTCGCGTCATCAACGAAGACTTGCCCGCATTCGGAAATCCGACGAGCCCCACGTCGGCAATGCTCTTGAGGATGAGGCGATATCGTCCTTTCGCCCCGTCATGGCCCGGATTCGCCCGTTTGGGCGCGCGGTTGGTCGAAGTCTTGAAATGAGTGTTCCCCCAGCCCCCGTTACCTCCTTTGCACAATACGATCTGCTGGCCTTCCTCCACGATTTCCGCGACCGGCTTGTCTGTTTCCAAGTCGATCACGACGGTGCCCAGCGGCATTTTCAAAATACACGGCTTGCCGTCACGCCCGTGACAATCCGCCCCCTGGCCGTGCTCCCCTCCTTCCGCGCTCCAGTGCGGCTGAAACTTGTAATCCACCAAGTTATTCGTGTTCACGTCACCGAGGAGAATGACATCACCACCGCGGCCGCCATCGCCGCCGTTCGGCCCGCCCCACGGTTCATACTTCTCCCGGCGGAAGCTGATGCAGCCGCGGCCGCCATCCCCTGCAGTTAACTTTACGGTGCACTCGTCGACAAACATGAGCCCACGATGCAGAAGGCCGACCGTTTGCCAAGGGGTGGATTGGATCAGGGCGACGCCCTTGGATTTTAGGTCACGTTGCCTTGATCTTTTGCGCCACAAAAGAGGCGCTGTTCGCGTCTTGGCGCCGCTGGCGCGATTCGCCGCGCCCTCGGAGATTCCGCTCTCCGATCTGAGAGCACGATAAAGCGCGGGCGAATTGCGCAGCGCGTTCTTGGTTGGCCGGGCACGCTCTCCCGGGGTCGGGCCTCCTTTTGCCCCCTCCCACCCGATTCGCAACTTACGGGCTGCCGCCGGCAGTAGCTTGCGCCATGCGGCAGCCGTCTTTCAGACGATCGCCTGCAGGGACACCGTGCAGGCAACTGACGCCTGCCGCCACGAGGGTCAATGCGCCGACACTGCCTTCTCGAGCTTCTTGATCTTCGGCGCGATCACGTAGACGCAGTAGCCCGCGTTGGGATTCCGCCGGAAGTAGTCCTGGTGGTATTCCTCCGCCGGCCAGAATTTCGACAGGGGCAGAATCTCCGTCGTGATCGGGTCGCGAAACTTCGCCGCAGCAGAATCACGCGATTTCTGGGCCGCGACCTTTTGGGCCTCGGTGGCAAATAAAATGACGGAGCGGTATTGCGGGCCATGATCGTTGCCCTGTCCTCCCACCTGGGTGGGGTTATGCACCTGCCAGAAATATTCCAGCAAGCGGTCGAGCGAAACTGACGCCGGATCATACTCGATCTTGATCACTTCCGCATGACCGGTGGCCTGCGCGCACACCTGTTCATAAGTGGGATTCGCCTCTTTGCCGCCGGCATAACCGCTGACCACGCTTCGGACCCCCGGCACGAGTTCGTAGGCCGCTTCCGTGCACCAAAAACAACCTCCGCCGAGGACCAAGGATTCAGATTTGGATTGAGCCGCGTTCATAAGGGAGGAAAAGACAAAAAATAGAACGAGAGAAAAGGATTTAAAGGGCGCCATGGTTCATCGGAGGTGGAGGGGGAAGTGTTTTCCAAACCTGACAATTAGCGAATCCCATTACGGCTTTTCATTCCAGCACGACCGCCGAGCCTGGCCCCACCGCGCCGGCAACGTGGACGCTCCACATTGCCGGTTCTTACGGGCAGTTCGCTAGCCGCGGGTGAGCTTCCGATATTTGATGCGGTGCGGCTGGTCCGCATCCTTGCCTTTGCGGCGCCGAAAATCTTCCAGGTAGCTGGAGTAATTGCCGTTGAACCAATGCACGTAACTGTCGCCCTCAAACGCCAGAATGTGTGTGGCGACGCGGTCCAGAAACCAGCGGTCGTGCGATACCACCACGGCGCAACCGGCGAAATTTTCCAGTCCTTCCTCCAGCGCGCGGATTGAATTCACGTCGAGATCGTTGGTTGGTTCGTCGAGCAAGATGAGATTGGCCCCGCTCTTGAGCAGCCGCGCGAGATGTACGCGGTTGCGCTCACCGCCGGAAAGCACACCCACTTTCTTTTGTTGGTCGGCCCCCGTGAAGCCAAACTGGGCACAAAAGGCGCGGCTGTTCACTTCGCGCGTTCCAAGCTTCATGATCTCCTCGCCGCCACTGATCGCCTGCCAAATCGTTTCCCGGTCAGGCAGGGAATCGCGCGATTGGTCCACGTGGGCGATCTTGACCGTTTCGCCGACCCGCAAGGCGCCATCGTCGGGCTTTTCCGCGCCTACCATCAAACGAAACAGGGTCGTTTTGCCAGCGCCGTTCGGGCCGATCACGCCCACGATCCCGCCAGGAGGCAGCGAGAAATCGACGTGCTCGAACAGCACATTGTCGCCATAGCTCTTGGCCAGATTTTTGGCCTCAACGACGAGCGCGCCGAGCCGGGGACCAGGCGGGATCAACATTTCAAACTCACGCTCCTTCTCGGCGACGTTCTCCTTGAGCATGGCTTCATAAGCACTGATACGCGCCTGGGATTTCGCCACGCGCGCCTTCGCCGACTTGCGGATCCATTCCAACTCCCTCGCCATCGCTTTCTGCCTGCGATCCTCGGTACGCTGCTCGATGGCCGAACGCGCCTGTTTTTGCTCCAGCCAGGAAGAGTAGTTTCCCTTCCACGGAATGCCGTGGCCACGATCCAGCTCCAGGATCCACTGCGCCACATTATCGAGAAAATAACGATCGTGGGTCACCGCGATTACGGTGCCTTCGTAGCGCGCGAGATGTTGCTCCAGCCATTGCACACTCTCCGCATCGAGATGGTTCGTTGGCTCGTCGAGCAGGAGGATCGCCGGCTTCAGCAACAACAACCGGGCGAGCGCAACCCGGCGGCGTTCGCCGCCGGACAAGTTGTCCACGAGTTGCTCCCCTGGCGGACAGCGCAATGCCTCCATGGCCATCTCTACTTGGGGCGCGACATCCCAGGCGCCGAGCGCGTCGATCTTCTCCTGCAGTTCTCCCTGGCGAGTCATAATCGCCACTTTGGCTGCCTCATCCTTGGCGTCACTCAGCTCGTCCCAAGTCGCGTCGTACGCGCTGGTCAAGTCCGTGAGGTGCTTCACGCCCTGCTCCACGCTCGCCCTCACGGTCATGCCCGCGGTGAGCGACGGTTCCTGTTCCAGCAGGCCAACGTTGTAACCCGGCTCGAAGTGGACGCGGCCGTCGATTTCCGTATCGCGCCCGGCGAGAATGCGCAAAAGCGACGACTTGCCGGAGCCATTCAATCCGAGCACGCCGATTTTGGCCCCGTAGTAAAACGAGAGGGAGATGTCTCGAAGGATCTCCTTGCGCTCGATCTTCTTCGAGACGGCAAGCATGGAAAAAATAATTTTGGGTGCGTCTTCGGTCCGGGCCATGCGCGCCACTCAAACGCGTGGGCGGCCCTCGGCAAGCCCGGCTTGGGATGAGATCCTGTGTGTCGGCCCTCCGCCTTGTTTACCCGTCTGCAGCAAGGTCGCGACTTTTCCCCGCCGTTCGCTCCTCTGAAACTGGCCATCAATCCCGTATTACCTCACATCAACAGGGTGGTGATATTTCCCATGTCCAAATCGGGAATCGAGGGCCGCTTTGATTTTGCACAAGCCTGATGCACCGCCTTTAGAACTGTTCATCGCGGAGATTTAATCCATGCCCGAACACATATTGATTGTTGATGACGACGCTGACAGCACCTTCCTCGCACGCCGGAACTTGTTACAGGCATTCCCACAGGCAACCGTGGAACACGCGGCAAACGGCCAGGCGGCGCTGGAACTCCTCGCGCAGAGGGAATTTACCGCCGTTGTGACAGATTATCGCATGCCTTGGATGGATGGCTTAACCTTGGTGAAGAAGATCCGCGAAATGGGAATTCAGGTTCCGATCGTGATGCGCACAGCGATGGAGGATCTGGATGAGCCAGCCCGCGCAGCGGGGGTCGACTACGTGTTACCCTGGTTTCGTTGGCGCGACTTGGGCGATATCGTCAAAGACCTCCTACACTGCCACACCCCTCCACGCGATCCCTCCCCGTGAATCCCAACCGTCCCCGCCCAATTCTTATCGTCGATGACGATCCCGATGCCGTGGCGC
>JBEENF010000307.1:0-5099 GCA_041192325.1 Verrucomicrobiota bacterium | reverse complement strand
GCGATAAAGGTCGTGCCCATATGGAGCAGCACGGGCAGCCGATAGCGCTCCGCATACTGCCACAAGGATTCCAGCCGTTCGTCATCCGGACTAAAGCCCGCATACATCGGGAGCAGCTTGATGCCGCGGAGACCAAGTTCCTCGTGGCCCTGCCGCATTTCCGCCTCCCAACCCGGCTGGGTCGGATCGATCGAAAGGAATCCGATCAGGCGCTTCGGATCGAGAGCGACATGATCCGCGATGGTCCGATCGTTCACCCACAAGCCGCTGAGGCGGGCCTTGCCGCCAAATACGATCGTGCGCGTGTCTTCCGGCGCGGTCGCGCGGTAGGCTTCATGGCTCGCGCGAAAATCCACGGCCTGCCCGGGGCGCGCGCGGCCTGCCTGGCGGATGAAATCGGCGGAAAAGTCCGAGGGAAAGTTCCACGCGTGCGAATGGACATCAATGATCATGGGGTATTCGGGGAAAAACTTGCGGCGCGCCGCGGTTCATCAGCCGGCTTCAGCCGTGGGCGGTCTCCACCGCGGCAATCATGCGATCGAACAGTCGGTCGACTTCCCGCTTTGACTCATCGTCGAGGCGGAAGCCCACGGGGCCGCGCACGAGCGTGTTTTTGAAAATGCCCTGGCGGACCAGCAAATGCTTTTCCACCGCCAGAAACGCATCGAGACTGGTCTGCATCGAAATCAACGCGGCGAGCGGACCGTGAATTCGGTCCGCGCGGGCCGTGTTGCCCTCTGCCAACGCCTGCCAGAGCGCCACCAGGCCCCGAATCAAATCCGCGCCCGGCATGGTGCCCACGATCCCACGCTGGAAAGAATCCACCAGGGCAATGCCGCCCGTGCCTTCGAAGACCCGCGCGCGGCCGCGAGTAGCGTCACGCAACTCCGACAATTTCGGCCCGATCGGCGATGCCTCGGGTTTATACAACACCCGCTCGGGTCCAAACGTGTCCAGCAACCGCGCCTGCATCGCGATTGGCATGGGCTTGCCGACATAGCCGCTCGCGTCCTGCACGATCACCGGCAAACGGATCGCTTCGATGATGCGCGTGTAATAAGCGAGCAGTTCGGCATCACCGATGCTCACACAGACCGGCGGGATCGCCATGACGGCATCCGCTCCGACCGACTCCGCGTGGCGCGCGTAACGCTCCGCGACCTTCGAGGATTCCGCGCCCACACTGATTACCACAACGCCACCCGAGCGACCCGACCGGCACGCGGCCTCGGCCAGTTGCTCCCGCTCTTCACTGGAAAGCCGCAGTGTTTCCGAGACCATCGCCATGACGATGCCATGCGCGCCGCACTCGTAGAGCCAGGCGATTTCACGTTCGAGTGTTTCGAAATCGATCGTCTCGTCGGCCAGCCACGGAGTCTGGAATACAGGAAGCACACCGCGCAGAGCAGGTCGGGAGGAGATGGCCGGCATGGGGCAGGAAAAGTCGAAGCAGGGAGAAAAGTCGAACCGAAGCGGCGACACGACCTGAGGTTGATGAGCGCCGGGCCAGCGGCGTCGGCCAGTCCGGGCCATGGGTTCAGGCGGGGGAGGCGCGTGAGTTCGTTGCGGCTTCCGCGCACGAGGCCGTTTGCCGCGTGCGGCTCCAGTCCTGTCTCTGCCGCGCGATCCAGCCGCATTTGACGCTGGCCGGGGGGGGCGTAGGATCGCCTAGCGGCGTTCACGTCGCAGTGAAATCTCACGTTATTCCGCATGACTGCCCCGGACACTCACTCTCCCCTTCAGGCGCACCTCGGACTGTTCGACTCGGTTTCCATCATCATTGGCATTGTGGTTGGCGCAGGCATCTACGAGACGGCGCCTTTCATTCTGAGTTGCATGGCGAGCCCCGGCGAAGCGATGGCGGTGTGGGCGCTGGGCGGCGTGCTTTCGGTGATCGGCGCGCTCTGTTACGCGGAACTGGCGACGACGTATCCCCGGCAGGGGGGCGATTATTATTTTCTGCGCCGCGCCTTTGGACCGTGGGCAGGGTTTCTCTTCAGCTGGTCGCAACTTACGGTGATCATGAGCGGAAGCATTGGCTTGATGGCGTTTGTCTTCGCAACCTATGCCGCGAGGCTGCTCGGCGCCGATGCGGCGACGACGCCCTGGCTGGCGGTAACTGCGGTAGTCACACTCTCTCTGGCGAATCTGGCGGGGCTCCAAACGGGACGTCGCACCCAGAACGTGCTCACCGCCCTGAAAGGCATCGGCCTCACGGCGATTGTCCTGGCGGGATTTTTCCGGCCCACCGTAGCGCAAGCGGTAACGGCGCCCGAGACGGTGGCGGCCGGAGCGGGGTTCGGTCTGGCTTTGATTCTGGTGCTCTACACCTACGGCGGCTGGAACGACGCAGCGTTCCTGGTGGCCGAGATGAAAGACAAGCGGCGCAACATTCCGCGCGCGCTACTCTTTGGCACGGCGGGCGTGGCCGTGATTTACCTGCTGGTGAACGCCGCCTATATCAACGGACTCGGTTTCGCGGGCGCCCGGGGCTCGACCGCCATTGCCGCGGACGTGCTGCAAGGCGCTCTCGGGGACGCGGGCGCGAAAGCCATGGCCACGCTCGTCATGGTGTCGGCCCTGGGAGCGCTCAATGGATTGATTCTAACCGGCGCGCGCATCTCCGCCGCCGCGGGCGCCGATTTCGCGGCGTTTGCGCCGCTGGCGGGCTGGCACCCGCGGCGGGGCACTCCCGTTCGGGCCATCCTGGCCCAAATGCTCATCACGCTCGGGCTGATTCTGTTGGTGGGCCACGAGGCCGGCCGCCACTTGATCAACACTGCTTTGGCAGAGGCCGGAGGCACGACGGTGGCGTGGGAGGGGCACGGCGGATTTGACACGCTCTTGAAATGCACCGCGCCCGTTTTCTGGGCTTTCTTTTTACTCACGGGAGTGTCGCTGTTTGTGCTGCGCGCTCAGGACCCCGGCCTCCCTCGCCCCTTCGCCGTGCCTTTCTTTCCCGTCCTGCCCGCGATCTTCTGCATCACCTCCGCAGGCATGTTGTATTCGGCGATCGATTACGCCGGGCGGCTCGCGTGGATCGGGCTGGCGCCGGTCATGACGGGAATGGCCGTTTACTTTTTATTTGGCCGTGCGGTGATATTCCATAAGGGGAACCCACTGACTGCGCGGCCGTAAGCTCATCCACCCACAAAACCTTTTCTTACCATGACACCTGTCGACCCCACCGTCCGGTCCGTATCAATCAGCGCCCGCGTCAACGGCCTGCGGTGGCTGCCCAGTCTGTTTCTGCTGGCGCTCTCGCTCACGGTCATTCCACCCACCCACGCTCAACTGGGCGCGCGACCGGCGGATCAGTGGTTGAAGACGTTGGATTCCGCCAGCCGGATCGAGAAATTGAAGGTTGACGAGGCCGTCCGCGCCCTCGCGCTCAAACCGGGGAGCGTGGTCGCGGATATCGGCGCTGGCTCGGGAGTGTTCACGCTGCCCTTGGCGGCGGCGGTCTCCGCGAAAGGGAAGGTTTATGCCGTCGATATCGAGCAGGGCCTGGTCGATCACATCGCGGCCAAAGCAAAGGAGCAGAAGGCGACGAACGTCCGTCCCGTGCTGGGCAAGTTCACCGACCCCAATCTGCCCGCGCGCGATGTGGACGTCGCGTTCATCTACGATGTGCTGCACCACATCGAAAATCGCGCCGAGTATCTGAAGAATCTGGCGCCCTACCTAAAGAAGAGCGGGCGCATCGCGGTGATCGATTTTTATCCCGAACTCGGGCCGCACAAAAACGAGAAGGCGCTGCAGATCACCAAGGACGAGACCAAGGGCTGGATGGCGGCCGCGGGTTTCAAGCCCGTGGCGGAGCACCGACTCTACGAGGACAAGTGGTACATCGAGTACGCGCGCTGATGCGCCCCCGGGCCGGCGCCCGACCGCCGGGCGCCCGCGCGCGCCCAGGCTAGACTTTCCAACCGGCGCGATAGGTGTCGCGCGTGAGCCACCGTGAGTTTCCGCCGCTGGCAAATTTGTTGCGCGCCGGATTCCATTTCGCGTTGGCGCCGTAGCGATACGCAAAGTTCATCACGTGGCACGCGATGGCGGAGCTCGCGCCGATCGCCACGTCGCAGATGGGGCGCTGGCGCGATTTCACGCAGTCCATGAAATCCTGAAAGTGGCTCTTGCTGTGATAGAGCTTCACTTTCGCATCGCTGAGAAATTCCCGCCCGGTGAGCGTGACTTCGCGCTCCAGCGACGTGCTCTTGTCGATTTCCTTGTCCCAGAACTTGTGGATGGTTTTTCCCGCCATCACCAATTCGAACTTGCCGCGGTTGACGTGCACCTCGCCCAGGGTGCCGTAAAAGGAAACGCCTTTGCCACTGACGTGGGTCAACACTGTGCCGTCCGCGTAGACGAGCTGGGCGCCACGTTTCGCGTCCTGCCAGTCTTGGGGCGCGCGCACTTCCACCGGCCCGCTGCCGTCCATGCCGAGACCCCACTGCGCGATGTCGATGTGATGGGCGCCCCAGTCCGTGACCATGCCGCCGCCAAACTCCCAAGTCTGGCGCCAGTCGGGAAAATTGTCATGCACGCCGCGCGGGCAGAGAAACGGACTGTAACCCACCAGCGGGCCGGGCCCGCACCAGCGATCCCAATCGAGCCCCGGTTCCACCGTTTCAGCCGGCTGACTGTAGGGGCGCGCGGGATCGCCGAAGGAAACATTGACCGCGACCACGCGGCCAATGACGCCGTTGCGCACGAGTTCGGCGGCCGTGCGGAATTCCGCGGACGAACGTTGTTGCGAGCCGGTCTGGAAAACCCGGTTGGCTTTGCGCACCGCCTGGACGAGTTCAACCGCTTCGCGCACGTTATAGGTCAGGGGCTTCTCGCAATACACGTCCTTGCCGGCCTGGACCGCCGCGATCGCGATAAAGGCGTGCCAGTGATCGGGCGTGGCGATGACCACGGCGTCGATATCCTTGCGCGCCAGCACCTCTCGGAAATCGTTGTACGTTGCGCAGCCTTTGTAGGTTGAGCCTGACCGCGCGGCATAAGCCTGCTCGATCCGCTGCTTGGCCGCCTCGCGCCGTGTCGTGTCCACATCGCATACCGCCACGACTTCGACATCGTCGCGATTGATGAAG
>JBEENF010000306.1:0-5103 GCA_041192325.1 Verrucomicrobiota bacterium | reverse complement strand
TCGAGGCGAGATGGCCGCCGGCGGAAGACCCGATGATGCCGATGCGGGCTGGATCGAGTCCGTCCCGCCGCGCGTACCCGCGGACCAGGCGCAGCGCCCGCGCAGCGTCGTTGATCATGGCCGGATGGCGGTAGCCGGCGGAGCCCAGTCGGTATTTCAGGACGTAGGCGGCAATGCCGTGGCTCGCAAACCAGGCGGCGTAGCCCTTGCCCTCATGAATCGCGAGGACGCCATAGCTACCGCCGGGCAGGATTACGACCGAGGCGCCAGTGCGCTTTGCCGGATCGGGCAGGAAGGCGGTCAGCGTGGGAACGTCCTGCGGCCGGTCGCCAAGTGCGCCGGGAGTGCCAGCGGGCCAGAGGCGGATTTCGTCCGCTCCGATCGTGTCGGTAGGTGCCAGGGGCACCGGGGCCACGGATTTCGAGGCTTCGGCCGCGTGAAGCACAGAGGCCAAGGGAAAATACAGGAACGACAGGGCCGATAGAACGAATAACGGGGCGCGGGGCATGGGATGAGTGCAGCGACGGCGGCCCGCTCTGACAAGACCGGGGCGGCGCTTTCAGGGCACAAAAAGGCCCCGGAGCTTTTGACGGCTCCGGGGCCAATTTGTGGGAGTGGGCGCTCGCCACGCGCTCTTTCCCGGTGGCACACGCTTGGGCGCGCTCGCTTTCGCGGGCGGTGTGCTTCCCGACGCCACTCTCCGCGGCATGCGGATGTTTCGGTCTCATGGCGGGACCGTCCTAGCCGTTACCGGCCAGGATCTCGGAGTGAGGCCTCTTCGCCCGGTTCGGACGCTCCCTGCCGGGAGCGGCGCGCCGGACGTGGTGCTGACACGCCTGCAATTTTCATTGTTCGCGTCGGCACCGTGGCCACGGGGACGGCACCGGCTTTTGGCCGGACGTTGGCCCCGCGTTACGGGTCTGACCTCTTACCTCCTAGGTTGCTTTCGCTTTTGCAGCGGGGCGACGTGCTTTTTCACGCTGCCCCATTGAGGAGTTTCGCGGACTTTGCCTAGGTCCGTTCGCTCCCCGCTCTCGCGAGTCCTTTGCGCGCCCGGCTCGTGCGGCGAGCCGGGCCTTTTGGCGGGGTCGTCCCGCCAGGCATCGCGATTGCGTTCTGGTCTGCGCAGTAGCAACCAAAACCCTCTGGGGTAACTGCGTCGGCGCACGGGTCGAAACTTCCCGTGGGCCTGACTCGGCTTGCGCGCGGTTTCTCATCACGGCTTGCCGCTCAGTTCCTGGTTCGTGGTTTGACTGACCGGACACGACTCCGGTCAGAGGAACTGGTGATATATGCCTCGTTTTCCGCCATCAGCGGTCTGGAGGGGAGGGCGGCACCAGCTGCCGCCACCCTTTCCCCGGTCACCCGGGATTATCCCAGTCGTGCTCGCGTCGACTTATTTCAGGCCGCCGCGCTGCGACTGTTCTATCAAGGAACGAAGGGGAGAATGCGGACCGCGGGCCAGGACTGAAGCCTTTGTTCTGCACAACTTCTTCACCGGCCAAACCGGTGAATATCTTGTGAACAATTTTAATTCACCGGTTATGCCCCGGCGGGCGGACGCATTTTTCCTCCGGCGCTCGTCACTTATCGCACGGCGGGTTTGTAATTGCGGGGAAATTTGGATTTTTGCGGGGCGAGAACCACATGCTGCCGCGCGAATTGCCGATCTACGAACTCGAGTCCGCTGTTGTCGCCTCCCTGCGCGCGCAAGGCCGGTTGATCGTGCAGGCTCCCACCGGATCGGGCAAATCGACGCAGATTCCCCAGATGCTCCTGGCGCATGGGTTGCTCGGGGGGCGGGGGGAAGTCGTGGTGCTGCAACCCCGGCGGCTCGCCACGCGCCTGCTGGCCAGGCGTGTCGCCGAGGAGGTCGGCGGCCGGCTCGGTGACGTCGTGGGTTACCAGATTCGTTTGGAGTCGCGCGTGAGCGAGCAGACCCGCATTCGCTTTGTCACCGAGGGAATCCTGCTCCGCCAAATGTCGTTCGACGCCACCCTGCGGGGCATCAGTGCGATCGTGTTCGACGAGTTTCACGAGCGGCACCTCTACGGCGATATCTCGCTCGCGCGCGCGGTGCAGATCCAACAAAGCACGCGACCCGATCTGAAGCTGATCGTGATGTCGGCGACGCTCGATGCCGGCGCGTTGAAGACGTATCTTGCGCCTTGCGATGCCCTTGTCTCCCAGGGGCGGAGTTACCCCGTGCGCATCGAGTACCTGCCCAGGAGCGTGAATTTCGAGCAGGAACCGGTGTGGGAAGTCGCCGCGCGGGAGTGTGAGCGGGTGGCCATGGAAACCGCCGGCGACCAGCTGGTGTTCATGCCCGGGGCGTACGAGATCAGCCGCACGGTGCAGGCCCTCCAAGCCTCCCGCGCCCTGCGCGATTTCGTGGTGTTTCCGCTGCATGGCGAATTACCCCCCGAACAACAGGACCGCGCGGTGGAGCGCTACGAGAAAAGAAAAATCATCGTTTCCACCAACGTGGCTGAAACGTCCCTGACGATCGAAGGCGTAACCACGGTCATTGATGGCGGCCTGGCCCGCCTGGCGCGGTTCGATCCGCACCGCGGCATCAACACGCTGCTGATTGAAAAGATTTCCGCGGCCAGCGCCGACCAGCGGGCGGGTCGGGCGGGCCGCACCGCGCCGGGCGTGTGCGTGCGACTCTGGACCGAGCGCGAGCATGCGCAGCGGGCGCCGCAGGAGCTGCCGGAGGTGAAGCGGCTCGATTTGTCCGAAGTGGTGCTCACGCTCAAGGCGAGCGGCATCGACGATGTTTTCGGTTTTCCCTGGCTCGAGAAGCCGGACGCCAAAGCGCTGGAGCGGGCGGAGACTTTGCTGGCGGATTTGGGCGCGGTCGGCCGCGATCCGCGGGCGCCCCAGGGCGGGGCTGCCAGCGCGGAACACGCCGCGCGGCATACTTCCATTACGGATACAGGAAGGAGGATGCTGCGTTTTCCGGTTCATCCGCGGTATGCCCGGATGTTCCTCGCGGCGCAGGAGCGCGGCTGCGTCCGCCCGGTGGCGCTGATGGCGGCGCTGACGCAGGGGCGCAACTTTCTCCTGCGCGGCGTTTCCCGGGAGATCGAGGACGCCCGGGAGAACGTCCTGGGCGAGGAACACGAAAGTGATTTTTTCCTGCTGATGCGCGCCTGGCGTTACGCTGACCAGCATGGCTATGCGCTCGACGCCTGCCGGCGCCTGGGCCTCCACGCCCAGGGCGCCCGCCAGTTTGGTCCGCTCTTCCAGCAGTTTTTGGAAATCGCGGCGAAGGAAGGCCTCGATACCGCCGAGGGCCGAATCGACGGCGTCGCGGTGCGCAAGTGCGTGCTGGCCGGGTTTTCCGATCAGCTCGCGAAGCGACTCGATGCCGGTACGCTGCGGTGCGAACTCGTGCATCTGCGGCGTGGCGTGCTGGCCCGGGAAAGCGCGATCAAGTCCCCCTTGTTGGTCGCCGCGGAAATCAGCGAAATCGAAGGCCGCGGCGGGGAGGTTAACGTCCTGCTCTCCCTGGCGACGGCCATCGAGGAAGCATGGCTGAAGGAAATATTTCCCGACGATTATCGCGAAACGCGGGGCGTCGTGTACGACGAACAGGCGAAACGGGTGATGTCCCGGCGCGAACGGCGCTTTCGCGACCTCGTGCTCGAGTCGAAATCCAGCAGCGAGGAGGCGCCCCTGGATGCCGCCGCGGCGCTGTTGACGAAGGAAGTCCTGGCGGGACGGCTGAAGCTCGAGGCGTGGGACGAAACCGTGGAGCAATGGATCACGCGCGTGAACCGTCTGGCGGAGTGGTTTCCCGAGCTCGAAGTAAACCCCCTCACGGAGTCCGATCGCGCGACGCTCATCGAACAGATTTGCTACGGCGAGCTCGGCTACCGTGACATCAAGGACAAGCCGGTGATGCCGGTATTGAAAGACTGGCTCACGGCGGAACAACTCGCGGTGATCGACGATTACCTGCCCGAGAAAATTATCATGGCCAATGGCCGCCGGTCGAAGCTCACCTATGACAAGGAAGGTCCGCCCGTCTTGAGCGCGCGCATTCAGGAACTCTACGGCATTCAAGGAAAGTTTTCGGTCGGGCACGGACGCGTGCCCGTGAAAATCGAGGTGCTCGCGCCGAATCACCGACCGATTCAGGTGACGGACGATCTCACCGCTTTCTGGCGTGACATGTATCCGAAGGTGAAGGCCGAGCTTTCGCGCCGCTATCCCCGGCACGAGTGGCGTTAGACGCGGGCCGCGCGGCGGCCATTCTCGGCGGCCGCGGTGGCGGCGAGCCGCCGACCTTACGGCGCGACCGCGCGCACCGGCACATGCACTTCGTAACGCTTCATGAAGCCGGGGGTGAAAGGGCCATTCCAATAAACCGCGTACGCCGGCCCGGCCGGTTGCACGTCGGTTCGGGTCTTCAACCACTCGAGCAACGCCTCGCGCGTCCGAATGAAATTTTGCGCAGAGTAACCGCCTCGCTCGCCCAGGCTGGCCACGCGCCGCTCCGGGCTTTCGATGACTTCGACTCCGCCGCTGCTCCCGGCCACTTTGGCGCGCTCACTCGCGGCCACCCAAAAAAACATGGCCGCGCCGTCGATTTGCGCCTCCACCGGGGTGGTCATGGCGATGTCGTGCGACGAAATGTAATTGAACAGCGGACGAAAGAGCCCGCCGGAGTTATCGAAATAGCTGCCGGCGGCCGTCGACTTGAGCAGCACGCCCGCGGGCAGCGTTTTGAGTTCAGGCGAGCCGACCGGTGACGGCGGAAAAGCTTGGGGGGCGGACATGGCGGACGAAGCGAGCGCGATGAGAAAAAAGAGAAGAGCCGGCATGGGGATTCAGGTGGAGAATCGACCGAACCAAGTGATGAGGGTGGCGCGGATTGATCTTCAGTTAAGGCAATAATGCGTCGGGAGTGAACTGCATTCGACTGACGCGAAGCATTCCTGAAACGCGCAGGGTCGGGGCACGGATGCGTCCAGCGCTGCATTGAAGCCTAAAAGGGTAACCGATCATCAGGCGTCTATTGCGTCTGTGGGCGAAATTCCCTTGGGTATGTTCCCTGCCGCTCGTGATTTCCGGACCTTTATGACTTTGTTGCCA
>JBEENF010000305.1:0-5106 GCA_041192325.1 Verrucomicrobiota bacterium | reverse complement strand
CAGCATTACGAAGCGCGGAGTCATTCCCGGGCGCACGGTCATGCTCCGCGACATCGCCATCGACGGCGCCGCGGGCCGCCTGATGAACCGTTACTATTGGAACTCCGGCGGAATGATCGGCTCGAGCGGAACGTACTTCAAGGGTCGGCTCCATTCCATGCTCGGCTGGCGCTCGGATTCATTCTTTCAGGATCCCGGCCGCGATTTCTACAACATGGTGACGAAGGAAACCTACCAGCTGGCCAGCGCCCCCAACGCGCGTTACCGGGTGCGGAACAGTTCCTATAATTTCGGTGGCGTGTTCCATATCACCAAGTATCTCGCCGCCTACGGGACCTACGCCGAAAACGTGGTGCTCACGACCACGGCCGGAACCCCTGGCTTCCTGCCCGGTACCGTGGTCGCGCCCCCGAAGGGCTTCGGCACCGAATACGGACTGCGCTGGCTCTTCCTCGATGGCCGCTTGGAGTCTACGTGGACTTACTACCAGACCAACCGCAAAGCCAGTGCGTCCATCCCGGCGGCGGTCAGCACGAACGAACTGGCCATCCTGTTTCCCGACCTGAATCCGGGTGGCGCCGACAGTCAGGTGGTCGCGGCGAACGGCTTGGAATTTGAAACGGTCGCCAATCTCACCAAGAACTGGCGTTTCGTCTGGAACTATTCGAGCAACGAATTGGAAACGTCCGAGCGCTATCCCGACGTCAAGTCGGCCTACGCGCGCGCGAAAGCCGCCAATCTGCCGGTGCCACAAACGGAGGCCTTCCTCGCTTCCAATCCCGATGGCACGCCGGTGGCCGGCTTCACCAAGGTTCGCTCGAACATCGTGACCTCTTACCGCTTCGACTCCGGCCCGTTGAAAAACTTCAACATCGGCGGCGGCTTGCAATATCGCCAGGAAAGCTACCAGGGGAATTTTGACCTAAACCGGGACGGCGTGGCCGAGATGATTTGGACCCCGGGCTACTCCGTGGCCAACCTGATCCTGGGCTATCGGACGCGCGTGATGAATCGTTCCGTGAACATCGGAATGAACATCAATAATCTGTTCGACAAACACTACTACCGCGCCAGCAGCCTCTCCACCGGCGCAATCGGCCTGGGACGGGACTTCCGGCTGTCCATCCGCGTCAACCTGTAGCGTTCAGTTCCGCGATGTTTTTGAACCTCGCGTTTTCGCTTCAACTTACCGCGCCGCCGGGCGTGGTAGGTTGCCGCGCGGCGTCTGACCCAAAGGGGAATGGACGCGGCGCGGATGGAGCGCGCTCCGACCATGGCCGTGCAAAGGCAGGGTCATGAAAACGAGTTTACCCCCGATCCTCGCGGGACAACGGATCACGGGCGTTCGTCGCACGGCGCGACGCCGGTTTGGTTCCCCTTGCGCCCAGCCCCGGCTCCGGCAGAAAACGGCACAACTGTATTCATGAAAAAGTTACTTCTTCTTTTGCCTTTGCTGGCGCTTTGCCCGGCCCCGTTGCTGGCGGCTGACTGGCAGCGCGCGACGGTGCCGGGCGCCTGGGAGGAAAACGGTCCGCCGGCAGCGAGGAATTACGATGGAGTCGCCTGGTATCGCACATGGGTGAAGGTGCACGACAGCTTCTTCACGAAGCATGACCGCAACCTGTTCGAGGAGTCGGTGAGTGTGAACATTCGCGATCTGGCCGACGCGCATGAAGTCTACGTCAATGGCGTGAAGATTGGCGCCGGGGGCCAGTTGCCCCCCAATTTTGTCAGCGGCCGCAAGGACATCCACCGGCACAAGGTGCCGCTGGGCACCTTGCACAAGGGCGAATGGAACGAAATTGCCCTTCGCGTCTATAATCAGTCGGGGCCCGGTGGGTTCCTGGGTGAAGCGCCCTTCGTCATGAATTACTTCATGGAGTGCATCATGGCGGGGCCATGGGAGTTTGCGCTCGGCGACGACTACAAGCCGGGTGGGGCGCTGGTCACCCCACCAGCGACGACGGCCTTCGACGCCTTTCGCGAGTCAAACCGCGTGTTGGGCCGGTCCGCCCAAACGGTGACCGGTCCGAAACTTTCGCCGGCGGATTCCTTCGCCAAAATGAAGTCCGCCGATGATTTGAAAGTCGATTTGCTCCTGAGCGAACCGCTGGTCGCCCAAGGAACCCATCTGAGCTTTGACGAACGCGGCCGGCTTTGGGTGGCGCAGTATCGGCAATACCCCTACCCGGCGGGAGTGAACATGGTCAGCCGCGACAAATTTTATCGCTCCCACTATGATCGAACGCCGCCCCCGCCGCCCAATCACGACCGCGGCGCCGACATTATTTCCATTCACGAGGACACGAACGGCGACGGGATTTTTGACCGGCACAAGGTGTTTCAGGACGGCTTGAACATGGCTAATGCCGTGGTGCGGGGGCGCGGCGGCGTCTGGGTAATGAACACGCCCTATCTGATGTTCTACCCGGACAAAAATTTTGACGACATCCCCGACGGTCCGCCGGTGGTGCATCTGCAGGGCTTCGGCTTGGAGGACACCCATTCCGTGGCCAACGGACTGATTTGGGGCGCCGATGGCTGGCTGTATGGCGGCCAGGGCAGCACGACCTCCAGTCGGGTGACGCGCGCGGGCATGGATCCGCCGGACACGGAAGGAGTTTATTTCGAAGGCTGCATGGTGTGGCGTTATCACCCGGAGACCCGCGAATACGAAATTTTCGCGGAAGGCTCCGGTAACACGTTCGGATTGGAAATGGACGCGCAAGGCCGCCTCTATTCAGGCCATAATGGCGGCGAGACGCGCGGCTGGCACTACGTGCAGGGCGGATTTTACCAGATGCAGGGCGTGGATCCGGGGAAATTCGGCCCGCCGCGGAATCCCTACGCCTTTGGCGATTTACCCAAGATGCGCGCGCTCGCGCCGGTGCGACGATTTTCGCATCTGCTCAGTTTCGCGGAAGGCACCGCGATGCCGGGCAAACATCAGGGGCGGATTTTCGCCATCGATCCGCTCCATAATGAAGTGATCGAGGCGGAGCGACTGGTTCGTGGTTCGACTTTCGAGACCCAGGATGTGGGTCGCCCCATGTGGAGTGAGGATGTGGCCTTTCGGCCGATCTTCATCGTGAACGCGCCGGACGGTTCGCTTTACGTGTCCGACATGTACGAGTTCTACATTGCGCACGGCCAGCACTACCAGAGTCAGATCGATCCCAGCACCGGTCGAATTTATCGCCTGCGCGGGGCGACGGCCCCGCTCGAACGCGACACCAATCTGGAGAAGAAAAGCAGCGATCAGTTGGTGGCGTTGCTTTCGCATCCCAACAAATGGCACCGTCACACCGCGACGTTCGTGCTCGGCGAGCGCAAGGACCGTTCCGTCGCGCCGAAGCTCCAGCGAATCCTCGCCGAAAACCGCGACCTCGGAGCCCTGAATGCTCTGTGGACGCTCCATCAAATGGGGGCGCTCGACAACGCGACCATCAAATCCGCGTTCTCCCATCCGTACGCTCCTGTTCGCTATTGGGCCGTGCGACTGCTGGGCGACAATTACGGCATCAACCGCGGCTTGGGTTTGCCCGGAATTCCTGCCCTGAAAAGGGTGGCGCACACGCTGCCGCCGCTGCCCGATGCTTATGGCGCCGCCCGTCCCGGCGCGGCGAAGCGCCCGACGGAGCAGGCGGTCGACCTGCCTGCATATATGATGACGGCGCTGGCCGACCTGGCGCGACGCGAAGGCAACGCCGAGGTGCGCTCACAAATCGCCGGCACGGCGCGGCGATTGAGCAATGGCCAAGCCCTGTCGCTGGCAGCCTTGCTGGCGAGCCACGACGAGGACGTCGATGATCCCTTTGTTCCTTTGATGGTGTGGTGGATACTGGAAGCGCACTTGAGCGTGAACCTCGAAGCCGTGGTGAATGTGTTCAAGACCGCGGCGCTGTGGGAGCGGCCGATGGTGCAACAGCACCTGCTCCCGCGCCTCATGCGGCGATTTGCGTTGGAGGGCCGGCGGCAGGATCTGCTGATCTGCGCGCAATTGCTCAAAATGGCGCCGTCGTCCGCGCTGACGGCGCCGCTCATGGAAGGTTTTCAAGAGGCTTATCGCGGCCGCGCGATGGTGGGTTTGCCGGAAGAATTGCAGCAGGCGCTCGCCGCGTCCGGCCAGGCGCCCTTGATCTCGCGGGTCAGACAGGGCGACGAAGCCGCGGTGAGGGAGGCCCTGTCGATGATGGCGGACAAAAAGGCGCAGTTGGATCAACGCATATTCTATGCGCGGGTCTTTGGCGAAGCGCGGGTGACCACGGCGGTGCCGGCGCTGCTCGCGATTGCAGGTGGCGCAGAACCCCCGGCGTTGCGCAAGGCCGCGCTGGTTTCCTTAATGGCTTACGACCAGCCCGAAATCGGCCGCGCGGCGGAGGCCTTTCTGCCGGAAACGGCCGGCGAGGTGCGGACCGCCACCCTGTCCCTGCTCGCGAGTCGCGCCCTTTGGAGCATCTATCTGCTCAACGCGATTCAGGCCGGAAAAATCGCGGCCAACGCCGTGTCCGCCGATATCGTCGACCGCATCCGCGCCCACGACAACCGCCTCGTCTCCGATCTGGCCGCGAAGGTGTTTCCCCCCTCGACCGCCTCGGCAGGCGCGGATTGGAACAAGAGCATCGCCGAGGTGGAGGCGAAACTGAAACAGGGAACCGGCAATCCCTATCAAGGTGAGACGATTTACAGCGAACGCTGCGCCAGTTGCCATAAACTATTTTTTAAGGGCGGGAAGATCGGCCCCGAGTTGACCAATTACCAGCGCGACAACCTCGGCACGATGCTGCTGAGCATCGTGAATCCCAATGCGGAAATCCGAGAGGGCTACCAATACTACATGGTCGAGACGACGGATGGACGCAGCCTGAGCGGATTTCTGGTCGAGCGAGACACGCAGATTGTGGTCTTGCGCGGGCTGGAAGGAGAAGACATCACGCTGCGGGCTGTGGAAATCAAGGGCTTGCAGCCCATGGGCCGAAGCCTGATGCCGGAGGGTCTTTTGGATCATCTCACGGATCAGCAAATCCGGGATTTCTTCGCTTACCTGCGAATTTCACAACCGATCACCCGCTAGGTCCGGACAATTTCCAGCTCAACTTTCGAATG
>JBEENF010000304.1:0-5110 GCA_041192325.1 Verrucomicrobiota bacterium | reverse complement strand
TCGCCCCATGGGCCCGATCGATCCAACCGTGGGCGTCATCTTGATCGAATCCGCCACGGGCGCTCCGCTGGTGACCATCGTCAACTTCGCGCTACACGTCGCCGTCATGGGCGGCAGCAAAATTTCGGCCGATTATCCGCATATACTGGCCGAATCGCTCGCACGAGTGAAAGGCGATGCCATGCTGACGGTATTCCTCAACGGGATGTCGGGAAACGTGAATCACCTGGCTGTTCTGGGGCCTGCCGGCCTTCGAGGGGAAGCGGAGTCCGCCCGGATCGGCGCCATCCTCGCTGCGGCTGTACTTAAAACCTATCCGGTCTTACAACCTGTCGACGGCAGTAATCTGCACGTTCAACGGCGCCCAGTAAGGGTGCCGGTAGCTGCGCCGCCTCCCGCGGCGGAACTCGCGGCTGCGCGCGCCACCGTGGCACGCCATGGCAAAGGGGCTTCGTTTCCGGAGGTCATCCGCGCTTGGCGCGCCTTGGATTTGGCGCAATATGGAGCGGGAGGTTTCTGGACGAGCGAAGTCAATGTCATGGCGTTCGGTCGCGACCTCGCGCTGGTCGGCTATCCGGGGGACTCCTTCGTGGAGCTCGGGCTGGCGATGAAACAAAACTCCCCCTTCGCACTCACGTTCGTCGGTGAACAATCCGGCAGCGGTGCGCTCAGCTACATTCCAAATGCCAAGGCTTTCCCGGAAGGCAGCTATGAAGTGGATAGCGCGCGCGTCGCCCCAGGCGGCGGCGAAGTGTTGGCCAACGCCGCAATCCAGCTTTTAATTGACCTGTTTCCCCGATCTTAGACCGACTCCTCTTCCCATGCGATTCACCCTGCTGCTCTTGATTGCCGCACTGCAACTCTCAGGCGGCATTGCGCTCGCGGGAGAGCGACCGATTGCCCCTTCGTCAACCGCGGGCGAACTGCGGCTTGCCACGTTTGACATCGATGCCACCCCGCCCCTCGGCAGCTGGATGGCCTACGATCGCGTAATCAACCAATGGGACTTGGGCCTCCGCATCCGCGGTATCGTGCTGCTCGGAGCTGGCCAGCCGATTGTGTTGTGCGCGGTCGATTGGATCGGCATCGCCAACGAAAGCCACGACGCTTTTCGGCAGACGCTCGCCACAGCCGTGAATACGGACGTCAGCCGGGTCGCGGTCCATACATTGCACCAACACGACGCGCCGGCCAGCGATTTTACCGCGGAAGCGATCTTGAGAAAAGCCGGGGTGGAACCGAGCAATACCGAAGGTTCGTTTGCGCGTGAAACCCTGCGCCGTCTAGCCGTGGCGGTGCAAGGATGCCTGGTGGGCGCAAAGCCGGTGACCGAGATTGGCCTCGGACAGGCAGAGGTCCGCGAAGTCGCTTCCAACCGTCGCATCCTCGGCCCCGACGGGAAAGTCAGCATCACCCGTTACACCGCCACCCGGGATCCCGCGGTTCGCGCCCTGCCTGAAGGCGTCATCGACCCGGTGGTTTCTTTGGTGAGTTTCTGGAATGCAGGAGAACCCGTGGCGGTGCTGAGTTACTATGCGTGCCACCCACAAAGCTATTATCGAACTGGCGTTGCCAATCCGGACTTCCCTGGCATCGCCCGTTTTTTGCGGCAGATTGCCGTGCCGCAGGCGTTGCACGTTCACTTCAACGGAGCCGGAGGCAACTTAGGCGCCGGCAAATACAACGACGGTGCGCCGGAAAACCGGCGATTGTTGGGCGAACGTCTCGCCGACGGAATGCGACGCGCTTGGGAAGCCACGCGCCGTGAACCCATTAATGCGAAGACGGTTGGCTGGCGGGTTGCTCCCGTATCGCTTCCACCCGCATCGCATTTAACCGAGAAAGCACTCGGCGCGCGACTGGACGCTAAAAACGGAGTCGACTTTCTGGCGGGCGCAGCCTCCCAACTGGCGTGGCTGCGAAGATGCGTTGCGGGGCACAAAATCGACATCGCGTGCCTGAGCGTGGGCCGCGCGCGGATTCTTCACCTCCCGGGCGAACTGTTCGTGGAATACCAACTTCAGGCGAAAGCTGAGCACCCCGATCTCTTCATCGCCATGGCTGCCTATGGCGATTTCGGGCCCGGCTATATTGGAACGGCCGTCGCCTATGAACAAGGCGGCTACGAAACCGGGCCCGGTTCCTCCCTCGTGGCTCCGTCGGTTGAGCCCGTGTTGACGACTGCCGTGCGGCAGCTGCTTCAAACTTCGCCTTAGCGCGTTGGCAATCGCCGGCGCGAGACATCGCCACGCCGCCTCGCGAGCGGAACGATCGGTTATTTTTTTTCCCCACGAAAAAATAAATCGCTTCGACTTCCGTTCTTCGTCGTCGAACGCTGCGCACGACCGTATCCGCATTCCGTCTTCGTTTCCGTGCGCTCCACCTCCCAACCCAACGATTCCACGCTAGCAGCTCCGACCTCCGGGTCGGGAGCCTGGTCTGCCCGCGGCGTGCGGGTTGGAATTATCGGTGGAGGTCTGATGGGTCGCGAATCGGCGTCTGCGCTCGCCCGCTGGTTCACGTTGGTTGACTTTCCGGTTCGCGCCGAACTTGTCGCCGTGTGCGATCTTCAGCAAAGCCTGCTCGACTGGTTCCGTCAGGTGCCAACAGTGCGCCTGCTGACGCGAAGTCACCACGAGTTGCTGGCCAGCCCCGACATCGATGTGGTTTACGTGGCGGTGCCCCATCATCTGCACGAGCAGATTTATTTTGATGTTCTGCGGGCAGGCAAGGATCTGCTCGCTGAAAAACCCTTCGGCATCGACCTCGATTCCGCCCGGCGCATTCGGGACGAGGCAAAAAGGTTGGGACGGTTCGTCCGCGTCTCATCGGAAATTCCGTTCCTCCCAGGCGTGCAACGGGTTTTCCAGTTGGCGAACTCGGGCGCGTTGGGCCGACTCCTTGGGATTCGTGCGGGATTCCTGCATTCGAGCGATCTCGACCCCACCAAACCCATCAATTGGAAACGACAGAATCGTTTCTGTGGCGAGGTAGGCGTCATGGGGGATCTTGGCATGCACGTGGCGCACATCCCGCTGCGGCTTGGCTGGCGCCCCGTTTCGCTTTACGCTCAGTTGCAGAAAATCTTCGCCGAGCGCCCGGATGGCAAAGGCGGTGTCGCGCCGTGCGACACGTGGGATAATGCGACGCTCCACACCAACCTGAAGCTCGACCAGGACACGGTGCCGATGACGCTCGAAATGAAGCGGATGGCGCCAACCGAAACCAACACCTGGTATATCGAGATTCTGGGCACGGATCACGGGGCCCGCTTTTCGACCAAGCAGCCGAAGACGCTGTGGCGCTACCGGCGCGACGAGGAGCAATGGTGGGAAAAAACCGATCTGGGCTTTCGCATGCCGTTTCCAACGATCACCGGGAGCATATTTGAGCCCGGCTTTCCGGATATTCTCCAGCAGATGTGGGCTTCATTTTTGGCCGAACGGGCGGGCAAGTTGGGCGACCGATTCGGCTGCGCCACCCCGGACGAAGCCGTGCAAAGTCATGAACTTTGGCGCGCCGCCCTCAATTCCCACAACAGCCAGTCCGTGGTCGCGGTCGGCTGACTCTGACAGGCAAACAGTTTTTTATCATGGCTGACTCGAATGCGCGCTCCGGAATTCTTGCCGGAGGAAACTGGATTATTGATCACGTCAAGATTCTGAACACTTGGCCGGCGCAGGATGCGCTGGCCAATATCCTGTCCGAAGCAACGGGCAACGGCGGCTCGCCGTATAACATCCTCAAAGACCTGTCCCGGCTGGGGGCGCGTTTTCCGCTTTCGGCGGCAGGCCTGATTGGTGACGACAGCGACGGTCAGCTGATTCTGTCTGACTGCAGTATTGAGGGTATCGATACCAGCCAGCTGCAACGCACCAAGTCGGCTCCAACGAGCTACTCGGATGTCATGACCGACCAATCGACCGGCCGGCGCACATTCTTTCACCAACGCGGCGCCAATGCGCTGCTCGGCCCCGAGCACTTCGACTTCACGCGTTCCAATGCCCGGATCTTTCATCTCGGATACCTGCTGCTGCTGGACCGCTTGGATACCATCGATGCTCAAGGCGCCACCGGCGCGTCAGTCGTGCTGCGCGCGGCCCGCTCGGCCGGCATGCGCACGTCGCTCGACTGCGTGAGCGACATCAGCGATCGGTTTCGCGCGATCGCCACCCCTGCCCTGCCTCATGTCGACTATTTCTTCGCCAATGATTTTGAAGCGGGTCGACTGACCGGCGTGAAGGTGGACGATTGCGACGGACGCGATCTCGTCTCGCTCCGCAAGGCCGCTCGCTCGCTGCTCGACGCGGGCGTGCACGCCTGGGTTTTCATCCATTCACCCCACGGAATTTTTGCCGCTAGCCCCGATGAAGATATCTGGCAGCCCAGTCTTCGTGTGCCTCAGGCGCGTATCAAAGGCGCGGCCGGCGCCGGTGATGCGCTCGCAGCGGGAATACTTTACGGTCTCCACGAAAAATGGTCGATGTCTGACTGCCTGCGCCTCGGCGTAAGCGCGGCCGCCGCATCGCTCTTCGACGCCACCTGCTCCGCGAGCGTGGTTTCGGCTGAGGAATGTCTGAAACTTGCCAGCGAGTTGGGCTTCAACAGCGTCGAGCCGCATCGGCACCCCACGGGCCAGTTGGGCAATTAGGCCGCGGGCGGGCCACACCGGGCGAGCGCGTTGAAGCGCGCCAAGCGGTGAATCCTCAACCGATCATTAATGTTCACGCGGCTTGCAACCCTACTCGGACCGAAAGGTGATTATCTCGCATTTTGTCGTTCCATCGGGATGGTCCCGTTCTCGGTTTGCGTGCCTATTTTCGACGAAGTCGGCACGATCGCAGAGATACTTAACATCCATGACAATTTTGCCGTGGGCGAGCTACGCGACGCATTGGTCGAGGCCGAATTGAGCACGGCCAGCACTCCCATCGTCGTGGATTGCGGGGTCAACGTGGGGGTAACCGTCCGGTGGTGGCTCCACCTCAATGCCGCCTGCCGGGTTTTTGGGTTCGATATGATGGAGGAGGCGCATGAAATCACGCGGCAACGACTCGGTTCTGCCACTGGCTCCTACACGGGAACCGCCGTGGTCCTTGCGTCCACTGAC
>JBEENF010000303.1:0-5110 GCA_041192325.1 Verrucomicrobiota bacterium | reverse complement strand
CGGGATTCTGGTGATCGACACCGGCCTCGGGCCGAGTAACGGAAAGGTCGTGGCGGACGCGGCGCGCAAGCTCGCGCCCGGCAAGAAGCTGTTCCTTACGACGACGCATTTCCATCCGGAGCACGCGGCGGGGGATGGCGGGTTTCCGCCGGAGACGGTGATTCTGCGCGCGGCGGCGCAGCAGCGGGAACTGGAACAGGGTGGCGCGGCGATCCTGGCGCAGTTCAAGCGCAACGCCGAGTTTGGGCCCTACCTCGAAGGCGTCGAAAAGCTGCGAACGCCGGACATCACGTTCGAGGAAGAACTGCGGCTCGACTTGGGCGGCGTGTCGGTGCGGCTGCTGTGGTACGGAGCAGGCCACACGCAGGGTGACGAGATGATCTTCGTCGAGCAAGACCGAGTGTTGATCACCGGCGACGTCGTGCAGAACAGGGTCGTGCCCGCGGTCGCCACCGGGAACCTCGAAAGCTGGATCCGAGTGCTCGACAAGCTGGAGCAATTGAAACCCGCAATCGTCGTGCCGACGCATTCACGCGTGGGCGATGGATCACTGATCGCGACGGAAAGGTTGTTCATCGAAGACATCCGCACGCGGACGCTCGCACTGAAACGGCAAGGGATCGCAGCGGCGGAGGCGAGCACGCGCATGACGGACTACTTCCGCACCGCGTATCCTGAGTGGGTCGCGAACACCGACTGGACAAACGTCACCGGAATGAACGGGCTGGTGCAGCGAATTTACGCCGACGACAAGTAGCTCCAACAACGCCGATGCGGCATAGACCGCTATAATCGAAGCGAGTCCATGCTGGTTGAACTTTGTGTTGAAAATTACGCCGTCATTGAATCTGTGCGGGTCCGCTTTCACGCGGGGCTGAACCTTTTGACGGGCGAAACTGGAAGTGGGAAGTCGATTGTGGTGGACGCCCTCGGGCTGTTGCTCGGGGGGCGGGCGTCGGCGGAGATGGTGCGGGCGGGGGCGGCGAGGGCGCGGATTTCGGGGATTTTTGAAGTCACGCCGTCGGCGGCGCTCAGCGCGATTCTGGATGGCGCGGGGATTGAACTCGAGGACAACGAGCTTCTCGTCGAGCGCGAGATTCAGCCCAACGGCAAGTCGCGGGCGTTCGCGGGGAACCGGCCGGCCACGGCGGCGTTGCTACGCGACTTGGCTCCGCATCTCGCGGACATTCACGGGCAGCACGATCAGCAGCAGCTGTTCTCTTCGGAGATCCAGTGCCAGATGCTCGACGCCTTCGCCAAAGCGGAACCGTTGCTGGCGCGCGTGAGCGAATCGTTCTTGCGCTGGAAGCAAGTCAGTGCGGAGCTGGAAGACCTGGACCGCACAGCGCAGGAGAAGTTGCGGCTCGCGGATATGTGGCAGTTTCAGCGGAACGAGATCGAGACGGTTGGTCCGCTGCCAGGGGAAGATGCGGAGCTCGAAAACGAGCGGCGCGTTTTGCGCAACGTGGTCCGGCTGCAGGAGATTTCGGGAGTCGCGTTCGCTGCGCTTTCCGAGGACCCGGAGAGCGTGTCGACGCAGCTCGGCCTGATCGCCAAGCGGCTGGACGAGTTAGCGCGCATCGATGAGAACGCGGTTGAGATTCACGCTGCCATAGAGCCCGCGCGGCTCGCGATTGACGATGCATCGCGTGCGTTGGCGCGCTACATCGACAAGCTGGAAGCCGATCCGGCGCGCTTGGACGAAGTGGAAGCCCGCATGGCCGCCATCGAAAAACTGAAGCGTAAATACGGCGGAACGGTGCCGGAGATCCTCAACTTTCTGGACGAGGCAGTGCGTGGGCTGGCCGACGCCGAAACATCCACCGGCCGGCGTGAGGCTCTGCAAAAAGAGTCCGGGCAACTAACCAAAGCGTACGAGGCGGCGGCCAAGGAGTTGACCGCGAAACGCAAGGAAGCAGCCAAGGCGCTGGGGAAGAACGTTGCCCAGGAGCTTGCCGCGTTGGCGATGGAAAAGACCCGAGCCGAGATCCGCATCGAGCCCGCCGCGTGGTCGGCGCACGGTGCCGACAAGGTGGAATTCCTGATCGCGCCCAACCAGGGCGAAGAGTTGAAACCGCTCGAAAAGATTGCGAGCGGCGGGGAGCTTTCACGCGTGGCGCTGGCGCTCAAGACCTGCACCACGGGTCCCTCTAAGAAGAACGAAGTCCCCCGCACGCTAGTGTTCGACGAAGTCGACGCCGGTGTTGGAGGCAGTGCAGCCGAGTCCGTGGGGCGGCGGCTGAAGAAGTTGTCCGCGTCAAGCCAAGTGCTGTGCGTCACGCACCTTCCGCAGATTGCGGGCTTCGGGGACCATCACTACTATGTGGAGAAGCACTCCGAAGCAGGCCGCACCGTCGCGTCGATTCAGGAGCTCACGGGCGCGGCGCGCACCCGGGAGATCGGCCGCATGCTCTCCGGCGAGCGCATCACGCCCGAAGCGCTGCGCCACGCCGAGCAGTTGATCAAGATGGCGGCGGGCTGATGTATCAGGCCCGAGTCATCGAACTCAAGACATCTCTGGACGCCGCGGAACTCCGCAAGGGGGGTGCGCTAGCCCTGGCCGTGGGCAGTTTGGCATTGTGCGGGTTTCTGGCCTTCCGTTTTCCGTTGGCATCGCCGGCACCTTTGCTGGCGGCGATCTTCGCCGGGCGGCGGTACTTCGCCGCTCGCGACGAGGCCACGCGGATCGACAATCTGCGCGGGTTCTACCTGCGCGGCATCGACCGCATGGAGCATACCTGGCACGGCACGGGACAGAGCGGGGAAGACTACCGCGAGGACGGGCATCTTTACGACCACGACCTGCATATTTTGGGCAGCGGGTCGTTGTTTGAACTGCTGTGCACGGCGCGCACGGAAATCGGCCGCCGCCGCTTGGCGGAATTTCTATTGCGCCCTGCCTCCGCAGATGAGGCCCGCGCGCGCCAGGCAGCCGTGCAAGAGCTGCGCGGAAACACGCCGTTACGCGAAGCTATGGTGGCGCTGGGCACGCATGAATTCAGTAACGTGGAAACGCAGTCTTTACAGAAGCGCATCGCCATGCCGGGCGAAACTTTCCCCGCCGCGCTGCGGCCACTGCTCCAGCTGTCGTCAGGCATCCTTACGCTGCTCTTGCTCACCGGCCTGACGGCGCTCATCAGCTGGCCGGTGCTGTTCACCTACATCGCCCCGCTGCTCGGGCTGCACGCGTTGATTGGACTCGCCCTGCATGAGCGCGTCCGCCCGATCCTGCACTCCGGCCGCGATCTGTCGCCGGAGATCAGCATCCTGGGGCAGGGCCTTTCGCTGCTGGCGGCGCAGAAGTTCACATCGGTGAAGCTGGCAGCGCTGGTGGAGCGCGCCTCCGCCGCGCCCGCGTCTTTGCGAGTGTTGGAACGCATCACGTATTGGATGCGCGAGCGCGAGAAAGATCTGCTGTACGGTGTCTCACTCTACCTGATGCTGGGCACCCACCTGGCCGTGCTCATGGAACAATGGCGCGCGCGGCATGCAGCGGTGCTGCCTGAGTGGATTGACGCTTGGGCGGAATTTGAAGCGCTGCACGCCATCGCCACCTACGCCCACGAACACCCCGCTGATGTCTTCCCTGAATTCACCGCGGCCACCACTTTCGACGCGGAGTCCATTGGTCATCCTCTGTTGTCTCCTGAGACCTGCGTCCCCAACAGCGTTCGCTTTGATGCCGGGACACGCTTCTGGATCATCAGCGGTTCCAATATGGCGGGCAAGAGCACTCTGCTGCGCTCCATCGGAACGAATGCGGTGCTGGCCTTGGCCGGAGCCCCTGTGCGCGCCGCCAGCCTCACCCTGGCCCCCTTTCAAATCTGTGCGTCCATCTCCACGGCGGACTCCTTACTCGAAGGCAAATCGCGCTTCATGGCGGAAGTGGAACGCATCCGCGATACGCTGGCGGCGGCCTCCTCGGGTCCGGTGCTCTTCCTGATCGACGAGATTTTCAGCGGCACCAACTCGCACGACAGGCGCATCGCCGCCGAATCCCTCATTCGCGCGCTCCTGAACGCCGGGGCGGTGGGTGCCGTCTCCACTCATGATCTGGCGCTGACCGAAATCGCTCTCATTGACGGCCTTCACGGCGACAACATCCACATGTGCAGCCGCAGTGACGAAGACGCCCTGGACTTCGATTATAGGATCAAGTCCGGCGTGAATCGGCAGTCCAACGCGCTTGCGATTGTACGCCTCGCCGGAGTGCCAGTCTAGCAGACTCAAAAAAAGTTGCCGCGGAACAGATTTCTACAAAAGGGCAGCCCGTGAGGCCCAGTCCTTTGCCCAAAATGAGGCGCATAGAGAGCGCCGAGAAGAGTGGGCCGAGGGTGTTTTCCCTTAGCTGCCCGTTTCCCAGCCGCTGCTGTAGGAATCGTGTAAGTATCTGCTGCATAATGCCTTACGGAAACAGAAGGCCGGCAGACGAGCCTTGTCAGAGTACTGTATTTCTCCCTTTGTTCCCCAGGCCTGGTTCCATTACCAGCCTACTCAAAATATTGTCATTGCTCTTTCATAATTTTCTGTACAGGGGCTCTGACTGGTGGTATTCTAAGGGCGTCCAGTTGTGAAGCCCTCCAAGGTTTCATTAACGTCTCTTTCTGTAGGGTGCCCTTTTACCTAAACTGCCAGGTGGCCCCAACAAGTTCGGAGAGCCGCTGCCTTCGGGCGCGGTGAATCCGGCCGGTGAGTATCTTCCTCCGAGTACTCACCGGCATTTTTCTTTTCAGGCAGAAGTTCTCTCCGGCTTGCCAAGGCCCCTCTCCGTTCCGCAGGCTGCTATGATAGACTCCAAGGTAAGAGTAGGCGAATCCACAGAATGGAAGGGCTGCCAACATGGCGGTCCAGAAATTGAAACTTGGCCGCCCTCGACAGCGTCTTAAGTAGTGACGCTTGTACTGTAGGCGGAGGCAGCATGGCGGAACAGCTTCCTAACAACTCGAATCCATCCCAAAGGCACGAGGCCGACGCGCACCTCGACCACCTGCTTGCTCCCGCGTCGGTCAACACGCCCCTCATCGTTAGCCTGATTGAGGCTATCAAGGACCTGATCAACCCACCCAAGCTTCCGCCGCTGGAGATTACTTCCAAGCCGGTGGAGATGCAG
>JBEENF010000302.1:0-5117 GCA_041192325.1 Verrucomicrobiota bacterium | reverse complement strand
TCGAGAGGGCCTCCCCTTCCTTGCCACCCCCCTGGAGCGATTCGGCGAGGGTTTTACCCCCTGGAATTCCGGCGAGCCAGGTTCGCACTTTCTCCATCGCCGCGGGGATCTGCTCCCGAAACTGGTCGAACTGGTGGGCCGCTTGCGCTCCGAAAAACCAGGCGAGCAGGCCAGCTCCGGTCAGCAGGGTTAATACCATGATGACCACGCTCCACCGGGGGGTGAGCCCGGTGCGATGACTCAGCGGGATGGCCGAGGCACGCAACAACGTCGCGAAAACAATCGCGCCGAAGCCGATGACCAGCGCATCCCGGATAACCCAAAGCAAGGCGGCGACGGCGAAGAGCGCGATCGCAATGAGGATGTAGCGCGTGGCATGGCGGTCGGAGACGGTGGAAGAGGGCACTGGGGCGGCCGCTTCGATTGGGCCGTGCCATGGTAGGCCGACGCTCCCGGCAGTTCCGCTCAATCGGGAGCGGAGGTTTCGTCGCCGCGAAATAAATCCCGACGATTCTGCCATTGCCACGCGTGGCTGGCGAGGGTTGAACCACGCGTCCGGTCGGCGGCAGTCAACCCCCATCCCGTCCCGTTTATGAATGACGCATTTCGCGTCTATCCCATCGATATCATCATCTTTGTCTTGTTCGTCGTGGCGGTGATTGCCACGGGTCTGATCAAGAGCCGCGGCGAAAAGCCAGGGAGCAGTGAAGACTACTTCCTGGCCGGGCGCGGGCTGCGGTGGTGGCTCATTGGTTTTTCGCTGATTGCGGCGAATATATCCACCGAGCAGTTCGTCGGCATGTCGGGCAACGCGGCCAGTCACGTCGGGATGGCAATCGCCAGCTATGAATGGATGGCGGCCATCACCCTGGTCATCGTCGGCTTTGGTTTTCTGCCCTACTTTCTCCGCGCCGGCATCTACACCATGCCGGAATTCCTGGAGTACCGCTTTAGCGCCAGCGCCCGCTCATTCATGGCGATCGCCACGATTTTTATTTATCTGCTGCTGTTGGGCGCGGTGACGTATTCCGGCGCATTGACGATCACCACCCTCGCCGGCAGCGCGGGCCAGAGCGTGAGCATGGAATCCGCCTCGCTGGTCATTGGCGTCGTGGCGATGCTCTACGTCACGGCGGGAGGGCTCAAGGCCTGCGCCTGGGCGGATCTGATCCAAGGCAGCGCGCTCGTGGCGGGCGGCGCCGTCATCATGTATTTTGCCTTTCACCGGCTGGGACTGGCCACCGAAGCTGCCCGCGTGATCAGCACGCACACGGGCGCGGTGGAAACCGTCCCGCTGGCGGCGGGCTCCAGCGCGGTCGAGCGGTTTTTAGATCTCAACGGTCCGCGGTTGAATATGTTTTTACCGCCCAGCGACACCGTGCTGCCCTGGACGGCCCTGCTCCTCGGGCTGTGGATTCCGAATTTCTATTATTGGGGCCTGAATCAATATATCACGCAACGCACGCTGGGCGCTGCCTCGCTCGTGCAGGGACAAAAGGGCATCGTGTTCGCCGCCGCCCTGAAACTGGTCATCCCCTTTGTCATCGTCGTGCCGGGGCTCATCGCGTTCAACTTGTTCTCGACGGAAATGCGGCTCGAAGCGGTGGGGGATACCACCGTCAGCCTGGTTCGCTACCTGAAGTCCAACCCCGCCAGCGAGGTGGTGAGGGTGGCCCGCTCACCCGCCGAGGCGGACCTGCTCACCCTGCCCGCGGGGAGTTATCTGATCGCGATTTACCCGGACGCGGCCGCGCTGGGCGCGAGCAAGACCGGCAACCCCCACGTGCTGCCGCTCACGCAAGCACGCTTCGATGCCATCGTGCCGGAAAACTACCTGGTTTTCGCAAGCGACGATCATTCCTGGCGGCACGTGAACGCCGCGCTGGCGGCGGAGATGGACGTCCATAACCGGCAGGTGGAAGTCGCCGCCCGGGCGGCGGGGCGGACGCCGCTGGTCGAAAAGCTGATCGCGTACAAATACGACACGGCGCTCGCGCAGCTGCTCGCCCGCATTCTGCCGCAGGGGCAGGGGTGGGTGGGCTTTGTCCTGGCGGCGCTCCTGGGCGCCGTGGTGAGTTCGCTCGCCGCCATGCTCAACGCGGCCTCAACGATTTTTGCGATGGATATTTACCAGAAGCTGCTCTCGCCCCAAGCCACGCAAAAGCGGGTGGTGCTGGTTGGCCGCGGATCCGTCGTGCTGTTTACGGGCGTCGCCGTGTTCCTCGCTCCGCTGCTGGGCGACCCCAAGATTAGCAACAGCATCTTCACCGTCATTCAGGAAGGACAGGGCTTCATCTCGCCCGGCATTCTCGCCGTCTTTGTTTTCGGGCTGCTCGTCCGCAAGGCTCCGCCGGTTTGCGGGATCGTGGGGTTGTGCACCAACCTGGTGGCCTACGGCACGCTGAAATTCGCGGCGCCGGGGATTCAGTTTCTCAACCGGATGGCGCTTTGCTTCGCGCTCTGTCTCGCAGTGATGACAATCCTGCGACTGGTGAAGCCACTGGCCCAACCCTTTGAGTTTCGCCGCCAGACGGCTATTGCGCTCGAATCGTCGCGTTCGGCGCAGATCGCCGGGGGCGCGGTGGTGGCGGTCGCGCTGCTGTTTTATCTGATCTTCAGCCCTTGGGGTGTGGCGACGTAGTCCGGCCCGGCTTGGCCGCGGTTGAACTTGCGGCTCAGCCTCTGGTGGACTGGAACGCGGAGTTTCGGCGGGGGCCCGCCGAGGGTGACCGGTAACGGCTTCCATTTTTTCCGTGTACCCGTCGGCGATTGACCTGCGCGGCAAAGGGGCGCGGCTCCGATTGGCGCTGTTCTGCCCCAAGGTAAACTGCCGCAGTCGGTTTTTCGAAATTGCATGTACTCGACCCACGAACACCTGGAAGGAGATCGGGTGCGCCGGCGCACTGGGCGGACGGCGCAGTTGCGCATTGATGAAACGACCCGGCGAAACATCCGTTACTACGCCTGCCAGTCACGCGCCGCGCTCGACGACCGCATCGCGGAACTCGATCGGGAGCGCGACATGGAGCAGGTGCTGGAGACTAACGCCAGTATTCTGGCATTGGCGGGCGCAACGCTGGGGACGACGGTCAATCGAAAGTTTTTCCTGCTGACTGGCACGGTGCTTGGTTTCCTCACGCAGCATGCGGTGACCGGCTGGTGTCCACCGGTGCCCCTTTTCCGCCGAATGGGAGTGCGCACGCGCAGTGAAATTGACCAGGAAAAATATGCGCTGAAGGCGCTGCGGGGCGATTTTCGTGGCCTGCGACAGGCGGGGCAGCCCCCCCGAGTGGAAGACGCGTTGCGTGCAGTGGAAGCCTCGACTCTTTCCCATGCAAATTCGACGTGACAATGAGCCCGATCGGGTCCGCCGCTACACGACTGACCGCCAGCTGCAACGCATCGACGACAAAATCGTGCGTTCGGTGCGCCTCTACGCCCACCAGCCGGAGGAAATCGTGCAGGAACGCCTCGAGGAGTTGGGCCGGGAATGGAGTATCGAGCGGTTTCTCCAAATCAACGTGGCGGCCGTGGGGCTTACGACCGCCTTGCTGGCCGTGACGCGCAGTCAAAAATGGGGTTGGGCGACGTGTGCGGGCTTGGGATTTTTCCTCCTCCACGCGACCGATGGCTTTGATCCGCCGCTGCCCCTCCTCCGGCAGATCGGCATTCGCACGCGGGGCGAAATCGACCGGGAGATTTACGCCTTGAAAGCCCTGCGCGGAGATTTTGACGGCGTGGAGGGCGGGGCGCGCGAGATCGACGTGCCGGAAGCGGAGAGCGCCGCTCAAGCGGTCGGAGTGGGGTAGCCTCGCGTCGGGAACGGGCGCGTCACCGTTTCTCCCAGCGTTGTATCGAGTAATGCCCGATACCGCCGGGTCTCAGCATCCGCTATCATCGTGATCTTTCAGCCCAAACGATGAACGGTGACACTCTTTGCCAGATATCCGCCGAAAAGAGATTCGAACTCTTCCTCGAATCCGCGACGGACTATGCGATTTTCTTCACCGATCCCACGGGCGTGATCACGGAGTGGAACACGGGCGCGGAAAAAATCATCGGGTACACCGCGCAGGAAGCGGTGGGGCAGCCCATGAACCTGATATTCACCCGCGAAGACCGGGCCGAGGGCGCGTCCGAGGCGGAAAGGAGCACGGCTGCGCGCGACGGTCAGGCCGTGGACGAGCGCTGGCACCTGCACAAGGATCAGTCCCGCTTCTTTGCGGTGGGTCGACTCATCGCGTTGAAAAGCGACGTGGGGCACGTGTTCGGCTTTGCGAAAGTTCTTCGCGATGTGACGCCTTACAAGAGTTTGGAGGAGGCCTTGCGGCTGAGTGAACAGCAGTTTCGCGCCATTTTCGCCCAAGCGCCCATGGGAATGGCGTTGAGTGATCTCGACGGGCGAATTTTGCAGGCCAACGCGACCTTTGGCGAGCTCGTTGGCCTCAATGCGAAGGAACTGATCGGACGACCCCTGCTCTCCTTTGTGGCGGAACCGGAACGCACGGAAGTGGCGGAGGAGATTCGTCGATTATTTTTGGCGGAGAAGGCAAGTTTCCTGATCGAAAAACGGCTGGTGCGAGCCGATGGATCGCAGGTGTGGGTGCAAAATAGCGGGGCGATACTGCGCGACGACAAAGGCCAGTCACTGAGCCTCATCGACCTTTCGCAGGATATTACGGCTTTAAAGATGTCGCGCCATGAACTGGAAATGCTGGTGGCGGGGCGCACGTCCGCGTTGGAGGATAAATCCAGGCAGATGGAGGCGTTTTGCTACACGGTGGCGCATGATCTCCGGGCCCCCCTGCGCGCCATCGCCGGTTATGCGGAATTTTTGCGGCTGGACCACGGCGCTTCTTTTGGCCCGGAGCCGCTGGTCTACCTGCAGAAGATCGAAGAATCGGCGGCGCGCCTGGACCGCCTGATTCACGACCTGCTCGGCTATACCCGGGTGCAGCAGATCCCGCTGCAACCGGAATCGATTGATGTGACCCCGATTGTCGACCGGGTGGTGGACGACCTGCAACGGGAGATTCGATTGAGCGGGGCGGTGATCAACACGCATACGCCCTTGGACATGGTCAAAGCCGACGCCGCGACGCTCGAGCCCATCTTCA
>JBEENF010000301.1:0-5119 GCA_041192325.1 Verrucomicrobiota bacterium | reverse complement strand
CGCGAAAAGACTGGCCTCGTCCCCGCCGGTGCCCGCCCGGATTTCCATTACCGTGTTCCGGGAGTCCGCCGGATCCGGCGGAATCATCGCGAGCAAAACCCCGGCGCGCAATTTCTCCAAGCGCTGATCGAGTTCAGGCACTTCTTGCAGCGCGAGCTCACGCAGATCCGCCCCCGCGGCGGTGTCCCGACTCAGCGCAACTGCATCCTCAATCTCAGCCTGCACCCGCGTGTGCGCCTCGTAGTCCGCCACCAGCTGAGTTATCTTTTGGTGCTCGCGGGTGATGTCTGCAGCGCGCCGTGCGTTGGCGTAAAATGCAGGCGACGCCATGTGCGCCGCGAGTTCGTCAAGCCGGCGTCGAAACGGTGCAATGTCAGGAAGTTCGTCCATAATACGAGAAGCTGCGGCGGCGATTTGCGAATTGCGATGAGCCGCCCCCTTCGGCTTGCTCGGTCCCAATTGGCGCCAGGCGAGATCCGCCTAGCGGTATTCATCAGCCATGGCCACGACACTTTTCACTCAAAACACCATCGCGTGCATCTGGGACTTCGACAAGACCTTAATCCCGGATTACATGCAGGCCCCGTTGTTCCGGCGTTATGGGATCGACGAGGCGACTTTTTGGGAGGAAACCAACCGCCTGGCCGAGCACTACAAAAAGCGCGGATACCATCTTTCGCCAGAAATTGCGTATCTTAATCACCTCCTCACCTATGTGCAGGCTGGCCCCATGGCCGGACTAAACAACAAGGTGTTGTTTGAGTGCGGTGCGCAGATTGGGTTCTATCCTGGCCTGCCGGACTTTTTTAGTCGCTTGAAAAGCTTCGCACGGGAAAAGCCGGAATATGAAAAGCACGACATTTCAGTTGAGCATTACATCGTGAGCACGGGTTTGGCTCCCATGATTCGGGGCAGCGCAATTGCCGGCCACGCGGAGGGGATCTGGGCTTGCGAGTTTGTCGAGAGCCCCCTGCAACCCGGTTTCCTAAAACAGAAAGAACTCGAAATCGAAGCCACCTCCGAAATTGCTCAGATCGGCATGGTCATCGACAACACCACCAAGACTCGGGCGATATTTGAGATCAACAAGGGCACCAACAAAAATCCCGCCATCGATGTAAATTCCAAGATGGCGCCGGAGGACCGCCGTATTCCGGTCCAAAACATGATTTACATCGCCGACGGACCGAGCGATGTCCCGAGCTTTTCAGTGGTGAAAAAGGGCGGCGGCCGCGCCTATGCCGTTTATAATCCCGACAAATCGGCGGAATTTGAGCAGAATGATCGCTTGCTTCAGTCCGGCCGGATTCACGGCTACGGGCCGGCTGATTATCAGGCCGGGTCCAGCACGACTCACTGGCTGCGACTCCATCTTCACCAAATTTGCGATCGAATCGTCGCCGATCGAGAAGCCGCGGTGGCGACAAAGGCGTCGAAGCCTCCCCGGCATCTGAATCCTACAGCGGCCGAAAAGGCGGATAAGCTGCTGAAATCACCGACCCAAGCATCATTTTTGGAATAGGAGGCTCGATTCCGCCCCGGCAAAAAAAACGCCGGCACGAAGCCGGCGTTTGCGCAGATTGTAAAACCGGACTTAGCTCGAGGGGCTGACCACAACGTCGGGATTCACCGGCGTAACGATGTTCGGGGCGGTTGGCGTCGTCGTTGTGGGCGCGACAACGGATGCAGCCGTCACAACCGTTCCGGAACCGGCGGAGGCACCATTTGCCGCGGCACTTGTGGCAGAACTCACATTAATATTGCTCGCTCCACCGGACGTGGCGCCTTGCACGGCACCTTGCACGGCAGCACCGGCAATTGCTTGGGCTTGGGCTTGGGTCGTACTCCCCACCGATGTCGCACCTTGGGCAGCTCCTTGGGCAGCGCTACCCGCAATGTTGGTTCCAACCGTGTTCGAGTCCAAGGTGGGGTTTGCGACAATCAAGCCTTGGGTGGCTCCTTGTGCAGCCGATTGCGACACAGCTTGCGCGATCGCGACGGCGTTTTCTGGGGCGGCTGTTGTTGCCGCGTTCGCTGCCGCTTGAGCTACCGACTGAGCGACGGCTGCCGCCGCCGCGGTGTCCGTCGTTGTAGAAGCAGCCCCTTGCGCCGCTGCCTGTGCCACGGTCTGAGCAACCTGCGTCACGTTTTGGCCGCTACTGGCAGCAGCATTAACTGCAGCGGTCACGATCGCGGCAGCTTGCGATGGAGCGGCAGCCGAAGCTAACGCCGCAGACTGAGCCACCGCGGTTGGAATCTGCTGCACGACCGTGGTCATTGTGCTGGTCAGCTCGGCGGCGGCCGTCGCACCCGCCGCAGCACTAAAGGTTCCGGTGGTGTTGGCCGCGACTACGGCCAAAGCAGCTACTGCAACCGCAGCCGCTTCATTTACTTGTGTTATTCTGGCAGCATCGGGGGACGCCTGCAGCTGAGCGGCAGTCTGCGGAGCGCCACCATTAAGATCGGAGAAAGAAATACCACCCGCCCCGACCGAAATGGACGCGCCGCCACCGATGGGGGTGATGGAGACGGTGCCAGAGCCAGTCACAACAGAATATTCCACGCCATTAACGGCGACAGTGTAGACCGTTCCTCTGGCCGATGCGACTCCCTTGGGAGTGCGGACACCGTACGTCCGCCCCGCCAGTCGATTTTTGTCGATTTGAGAAACGATATTTCCCTGCTTGAGATCAATCGTGGCCTCCACACCCGTCACTGCTTCAAGCACCACGCGGGAGTTGGCTTTGATGGTTGCGATCGCGCCGGGGATTGCCTCCAGATAAACTTCGACCCCCGCTCCTGTCTCGACCTCGGAATTCGCGGGGAGGCTGGCGCCTTCCTTCAGGGGTATTTTCAGTCCGCCAGGCACCGTATAAGTGGCCGTGCCGGCACCCACCAGCTTCAATACCTTGGCTTCCTGCGCGAATGATTTCGCGGCCAACAGAAACGCGCCAATGAACAGCAAGGCCAAGCCTGGCAGATTGCGAAATGATCTCATGGTGTAGGTAATAAAATCTGGAAAGGCTACTACGAGCCGTGGCTCACTGGACCATGGGGTATTTTCGCTATTCACCAATCCATTGCAACAGCAAAAAGATTGCGCAAACGGCCGGTGCTCAGTTGAGAAACCCGTTGGCATTGGCCGGTGTCACTGACCATAAGAAAGCGTCTTTTTTAAGATACGAATTCCCCCACCGCAATCACTTACGTCGCGATGGCCGAGGGGTTGAGGAGTCTTGGCAGGCGCCTCCGAAATGGCAGCGCCGCCCCCTCTGTCGACCTAAGGACGTTAACGCGATTGCCAGCCAAAGTTCTTCTTAATGTAATATAAGACGTCGTGAATGGCTTGGGACGGAAGGACATTTCCAAAGGCGGGCATCTGATTCTTTCCGCCCGTTATCACCGCCAGGAGGTCCGCATCAGGGCGTGTTAATGGTCCGTTCGCAGCGGTGTAGTCTGGAGTGCCCACCTGTTTCGATCCCTTGCCGTCCGCCTGATGACAAACCATACAATTGAGACGGAAGATTTGCTCCCCGCGGCTGAAATCAGGTGGCTGTAGCTTGACGGCTTGGGCTACCAAAGTCGTCGGAGCCACGATGGTACCCGGCAGCAAGCGATTCGCCGTGTAATAGGCTATCGGGTTCAAAAGGGCACGACCTTTCCTGCTGGTCAACGGAGCAGTTATTTCAAATTCATAGATATAGTCCGGCTGCATTTCCTGGAGGTCCAACTCCACTGTTCGCTGATCCGAGCTGAACCGGGAGGCCTTGATCGGCACTTCAACTTCATTGCGCCGCAAGGAGCCGTCCTGAATATGATAGTTATATTGGAAACGCCGAATGCGATAACTGGCCGCATCCCCTGCCGGGGCTGCCATGGGCTCCGTGAAATACAGCGAGAAGCCTCCAGTCGTCAGCCGCAAATGCTGAACGTCCACCGGATTTTCTCCAGTCCAGACGACTCGCTGAATGCCTTCCCCGCCCTCGGTCGACATCCAGCCTCGCACCGTCTGTGCTATATAGAATGCGCCATCCGGGCCAAAGGCGTTGTGCATCCCGCCAATACCGAGTCCTTGGCCGCGAATGAAGGGAAATGCGGCTCCTTGGTAAGCGCCGCCCACTTTTTCCAAATCGACACGCATCACGAGAGCGGTGACATCCCCAAGAAACATCTGTCCGGCATAAGGCCCAAATTTACCACCGCTTGTGTCCCAAGCGGGTTGGCCCGGTGAGCCACCCATGAGTCCACGGGGGAGATAAGCCGTCGGCGGCCGCCGCATCGCGACCAGCATGTCATACGTTACCGGCTTGTCCTTGAAATCGGGATGCCACTTGAGGCCGTCAGGGTGGCCGTAGAAAGAGCCGGCTTCGACGTGGTGCAAGAGCGACGTGGGGACCCAAGCCCCTGAAACGTCCGTGACAAAAAGCTCATCCTGAGGACTCACGCCTACACCCAACGGCTGCCGGAGTCCCGTCGCGAGCGGAACAAAGGTGCCGTCGCGATCGACCCGAAAAGCCCATCCTTGATATTTGGCGACGGAGCGGTGGGGGTCGGCGGGGATTTTTCCGTTGGGCAACGGTACCACCAGCGCTTCCTTCAGCGGCCCACGAACCCACGGAAAATCGCCGGCGGAGGCCATGCCGAATCCTCCAAAAAAGTTACCTGCGCGGTCGCGCGCCAGGCCATAAGAGAACTCGTGATAGTTACCCGTGATTCCCCAACCGTCGGCAAATGTTTCATACCGATCCGCCACGCCGTCGCCGTTGGTATCTACCAATCGGGTGATCTCCGGCCGCTGCAGCACGAAAATTTCGGAATCACTCGCCGCCACGACGCCAAAGCCTTCATACAATCCACCAGCAAATCGCCGCCACCCCTTCTGATCCCTGATCCAGACGTCTCCCCGCCGATTGGTCATGACCAAACTGCCCGTCGGCGAAAAGGCGATGCTCGATACCTCCGGAATCATCTGCTGCGGCAGAGGGACCGTTTCCACTCTATATGCGTACGGTTTGGCCGCCGAACGAAGCTCGATGTCTCGCCGCAAGGGTTGTCCAAGGGTGAGCTCGACCCGCACTTTCAGTTCCTCGTATCCTGGCGCAATGACCCACAAATCGTA
>JBEENF010000300.1:0-5120 GCA_041192325.1 Verrucomicrobiota bacterium | reverse complement strand
CTCCGCCGCGCGGGAAGTCGCCTTCACCAAACCGATCATCGTCGTCAAGGCGGGCCGCACCGAAGCGGCCGCCAAGGCGGCGGCTTCCCACACGGGCGCCCTCACGGGCAGCGATGCGGTCATGGATGCCGCGTTTCGGCGCGCCGGCGTGCTGCGCGTGGACTCGATCGAGGATCTGTTTGACAGGGCGGAAGTACTGGGAAAACAGCCGCGACCGCGCGGTCCGCGACTCGGCATTGTCACGAATGCCGGTGGACCCGCCGCGCTGGCGGTGGACTGTCTCGTGGGCGGGGGCGGCGAACTGGCGTCGTTATCGCCGCAAACCTTGGCAGAATTGGATCGAGCGCTGCCGGCCCATTGGAGTCGCGGGAATCCCGTCGATGTGCTGGGCGATGCGGACGAATTTCGTTTCGCCCAGGCGGCTGAGCTCGTCCTGCGCGATCCGGCGACCGACGGCTTACTGGTGGTTCTGACGCCCCAAGCCATGACCGATCCGTTGGGCACGGCCGAAAAGATTCGGGACCTCGCCAGGAATGCAGGTGGCAAGCCGGTGCTCGCGAGTTGGATGGGCGGCACGGCGGTCGAGGCGGGCCTGGCCTGTCTGAATGAAGCCCGCATCCCCACCTTTCCGTACCCGGACCGCGCTGCCTCCGCCTTCAACGACATGTGGCGGTACAGCGCGAATTTGGACGCGCTCTACGAAACTCCTGAATGGATGGAGGGCGCACCGACCCCGGCCGGCGGCGGCCCGGCTGAGGTACAGCAAATCATTTCCCACGCCCGCCAGCATCAGCGCGTCATCCTGACCGAATACGAATCGAAGGCGATTCTCGCGGCTTACGGCATCCCGGTTGTCGAGGCGTGGCCGGTCTTTTCCGAGGACGCCGCGGTTGCCGCCGCGACGAAGATCGGCTTCCCCGTCGCGCTCAAGCTTCACTCCGAGACGATTACGCACAAGAGCGAGGTGGGCGGAGTGCGGTTGAACATCCGTGACGCCGCGGAAGCGCGCGCGGCGTGGCACGCCATCCGGCGCGCCGTTACCGACAAAGTGGGGGAGCATCATTTTCTCGGCGTTACGGTGGAACGAATGCTGTTAAGCGAAGGCATCGAACTCATTCTCGGCAGCAGTCTCGATGCGCAATTCGGACCGGTGCTTTTGTTCGGCGCGGGCGGACGCTGGGTCGAGGTGACGCGGGATCGCGCGGTCGGATTGCCGCCCCTGACTTCAACCCTCGCGCGCAACCTGATGAAGCAAACGCGCATTTATCCGGCGCTCAAGGGAGGGCGGGGACAAGCGGCCGTAAAGATGGGCGCGCTGGAGGGCGTATTGGTTCGCTTCAGCCAGCTCGTCGCGGAGCAGCGCTGGATCAAGGAAATCGATATCAACCCGCTGTTCGTGGGCGCCGAACGGATGGCGGCGCTGGATGCCCGAATCATTCTGCATGATGCGAGCCCCGAAGCCCAATTGCCTGCGGTGGCGATTCGTCCGTATCCGTCGCGCTATACCACGTCGGCGACGCTGGCGGACGGCACGCCGATCGCGATCCGTTCGATCCGGGCGGAGGACGAGCCTTTGCTGCAGCGATTTCATCATACGCTTTCCGACCAGAGTGTGTATCAGCGGTACCTGACCGTATTCCCGCTGGAACAACGCATGGCGCACCGCCGTCTCGCGCGCCTCTGTTTTATCTATTATGACCGCGAAGTTGCGCTTGTCGCGATCCATCAAGACTCCCCCACGGATGAGCCCGAGTTGATCGCGGTGGCCCGTTTGCACAAGGCGCACGGACAGAACGAAGCCGAGCTGGCGGTGGTGGTCGCTGACCGGTGGCAGCGGCGCGGGGTGGGCTCCCGGTTGCTGGCCCAATTGGTGGTGATCGCCCGGGAAGAAAAGTTGGTCAGGGTCACGGGCGTCTTTCTCGCGGAGAATGCCGGCATGCGGCGGCTTTGCGAACACGCGGGGTTCAAAATTCGGCGTCGCCCCGGCGAGCAGATTTGTGAAGTGACGATGGTATTATGAACCTGCCGTTTACCAACGCCGATTGCGGAGCGGTCTTTGCCCGGCATCACCGGGTGGTCGGTCCGGCCGCGCTGCGGTTGGGGTTTTACGCCGACTGGGCGGCGCCGGTAGCGGGAATTATGGCCGGAGTTTTTCTTTGGCGGAGACTATCACCGGCTGCGGACTCCCGCGGGGGCGGAACCCACGGCAGCTTCGTGTCGTAACGTCGTGGATACAAAACCCGAGCTCGTTCGCCTGCCGGCCGATCTGCCGCGCTTCGGCGGGCGGTCGACTGCGCGTCGGCTCCTGCCGGCGGTGGCCTGGGTTTTCGCCTACTGCCTGCTGGCGGCTTTTCCGCTGGTCATATTGCTGTTGGGGAAAATTCCGCCCGGGGGCGGGTACTGGTGGGATTTTGCCATGGCGCTGGGCTTTGGCGGGCTCGCCATCATGGGGCTGCAGTCGGTGCTCACGGCGCGCTTTCGAAGGGCAACCGGACCGTTTGGGATGGATATTATCTATTACTTCCACCGCCTTGCCGCGGTGGGTGGTTTTGGCCTGATCCTGGGACACTACTTGATTTTACGCACGCGCTATGGCGAGGCCCTGGGTCCCGTTAACCCGATTTCCGCGCCCTGGCCCATGACGGCCGGGCGGAGCGCGCTGGTGATGTTTGGCGCGCTGATTGTGAGCTCGCTGTGGCGAAAAAAACTGCGCCTGGAATACGATCGCTGGCGGGTGCTTCACGCCCTTCTCGCTGTCATGGCGGTTGCGCTCGCCGTGGCGCATATTCTGGGCGTGGGGCACTACACGCAGGCGGTGTGGCAAGGCGCGGTGTGGACGGCTTACTCGGTGCTGTGGGTCCTCGTTGTTGGCTACGTTCGTCTGGTCCGTCCCGCCATCCTGCTGCGCGCCCCGTATCGCGTGACCGAAGTGAGGCAGGAACGGGGGCGCACGTGGACGATTGCGCTTACCGCGGAAAGTCACGCGGGGATCAAGTTCAGTCCCGGCCAATTCGCCTGGCTGACGTTGCGATCGAGTCCGTTTCGAGCCAAAGAGCATCCGTTTTCGTTTTCCGGGAGCGCGGCCGATCGGACCACATGGCGCTTCTCCATCAAGGAACTCGGCGACTTCACCCGCACCATCAAGGAGGTAAGGGTGGGGGAGTTGGCTTACATCGATGGGCCGCACGGGGTGTTCACGACGGACCGGCATCCGCAGGCGCCCGGTTTCGTGTTCATCGCGGGCGGCGTTGGGATTGCTCCCCTGATGAGCATGCTGCGGACCCTCGCGGATCGGGGCGATCCCCGGCCCATGCGGCTGGTCTATGGTAACGGGCGGTGGGACGACGTGTTGTTCCGGGAGGAAATTGACCTGCTCAGCTCAAGGCTGCGCCTGACCACAACTCATGTGCTGCAGGATCCGCCGGCGGGCTGGAAGGGAGCAACGGGCCTCCTGACCGAAGGGATATTGCGCGAAGCGGTACCTGAGCCGGCGCGGTCCGGGGTCTTTTTTGTCTGCGGCCCAAAACCCATGATTGATGCGGTGCAAAGGGCGCTGCGGCGGCTCGGAATTCCGCTCCATCGGATCCATTTCGAGCTCTTTGACATGGCGTAGCCGCAACCGGGCAGCATGCGTCCACGAAGGATACACGGAACGTACACGAGCGCCTGAACACCGTTTCAAACGCACTCATGAGACAACTCATTGCATGGCTCGTAGGTGTCCTGACCATGGGTTTGTTGGTCGGGTTGGCCTTGTTATTCGCGTCCGCGCACAACCCCCCCCGGCCCGGGCCAACGCCTCCTGTGGTTGCAGTCGCGCGGCCGTTGCCCAGTGGGGGACTGGCAGCTCCGCAGCGCGAGGTGGAGCGGGGACGGGCGTCCCACGCGATCACCCCGTCGGCCGACCCGAAGCGTGGCCGCGCCATTTACGAACGGGAAAACTGTTCGACCTGTCATGCGATTGCGGGAACGGGGAATCCGCGCACGCCCCTTGATGGAGTGGGGAAACGCCTGAACGACGAAGAACTCAAGGCGTGGATCACCGGCGCGGTAGTTGCCGTTGACGGCCTGTCGCCGAGCATCGTGAAAAGAAAGCAGCGGTATCGTGAACTTCCGGAAAGTGACTTGGCTGACGTGGTGGCTTATCTTTCCCACTTGGAGGAATAACTTGGATGGCCCGCAGTTCCAATGTCTTTGGCTCAGCAGGGGGATTGGGCGGTCCTGACGGTCGCCCGGGTTTTTGGCGGCAAACAAGAAGTGCGTATCAACGGGCAAGCGGTGAGGAGCAACGCGGCCGCGCGGAAGGTATGGTGGGCGCCTGCACGCTGGCAGCCGCCGTCGTGCCACCCCATGAAAACCGTTTTGGCCGCCATCGATTTTTCGCCCATTTGCGAACCGGTAATCGATCAAGCACTTTCCCTGGCGCGCGCGTTGAATGCCCGCGTGGTGCTGTTGCACGCTGTCGATCTGTCCGCGGAGTTTCCCGCCGTGCCGCCGGCCTTTCAGCTGGAAGCGGCACGTGACGGATTGCTGCGGATTCAAAAGGACCTCGCGCGGCGGGGTTCAACGGTTGAAACGGTGTGCCTCCCGGGCGCACCTGTCGCCCGCGTATTGAGCCACGCCACACAGACGCGGGCGGAGTATATCGTGCTCGGCTCGCACGGGCATTCCGCGCTTTACGATCTGGTCGTGGGTAGCACCGCCAGCGCGGTGCTGAAGCAAGCCTCCTGCCGGGTGGTCATTGTTCCCGCCCGTTTTTCCCGCAACGGGCACGCGGTCGTCAACGGGCGCCACGGCGTCGCGGATTGAGGGCGTCTGTCCCTGAATTTGGAAAGGAGCAGACCGCGCATGAACCCGCTCCACGCAGAGGAATTCGCCGGGCTCGCCTCGAGCCACGACAACTCCGCCTCCCCCGAACTGGTTAGAATTCCGGTGGACGGCATCAGTTTGCCCGGTGAGTTGTGCGTCCCGCCGCTGGCGCGTGGCGTGGTCCTCATCACTGTGGCCAATGGTTACATTCGCGATAACCCGCGCTATCCGGTTATCGCGCGCACACTCGACGCCAGCGGCCTCGCCACCGTGACAATCCGTCTTCTCACGCCATCCGAAGCGGCAAAAGA
>JBEENF010000299.1:0-5160 GCA_041192325.1 Verrucomicrobiota bacterium | reverse complement strand
CGTCATGCCCGGTTTTAGCTTAAGATCCTCGTTCTCCACATCGATAATAGTGGCGTAGGACACCACACTTTGACTCACGGTGGCGGCGTTTCGCACCTGACTCACGGTCCCGGTAAAGGCGCGGTTGGGAAAAGCGTCGACCGTGAACTTCACATTTTGTTTCTCGGCGATCATTCCAACATCCGCCTCCGCCACCGCGGCGACGATGCGCATCTTGTTGAGATTGTTGACCAGGGTGAACAGCACGGGCGCATTCATGCTGGCATTAACGGTGCGGCCCTTGTCCGTCTTGCGGTCCAACACGATGCCGTCGATCGGTGCGGTAATCGTGCAGCGTTCCAAGTCCAGCTTTGCGTTTGCGACAGCGGCGTTGCGCGTCAACAACGTGGCGTTGGACTGCGCCAGTTGGGCATCCACGTTGTCGAGCTCCTGTTGTGAAACCAGTTTCTTCTCAAACAGCTCGCGCGTGCGCTGCACGTTTATCTTCGTCAACTGGTTGCTTGCCTTGGTGGATTCGAGGTCGGCTTCGGCTTGGCGCAGGCGCTGCGTCGGGGTGGATTCGTCAATACGGGCCAGTACGTCGCCCGCCTTTACTTGGGAATTGAAGTCGACGAGCACCTCTTTGATTTGGCCGGAGACCTGCGCGCCGACATCAACCGTGATCACGGGTTGCAGGTCGCCCGTGGCTGTCACTGATTGAATGATATCACCGCGCGCCACCTTCGCGGTCTGGAACTCCGGTTCCTTTTCGGGTTTGCCGTTGAAGTAATACCATGCGCCGGCCGCACCGCCGCCGAGGACGAGAATCAGTATAATGAGACCGCCGTAACTTTTAGATTTGGCCATGAGAAGGGAAACGCTTGAAGAAGATGAAAGGAGTGCAGAGCAGGGAACCGCCCGAAAGGCTCCGGTCGATTCCTCATTCCGCGGTTCGCAAAGACGCGAGGTGGGGTAAAAGGTGACGGAAAATATCCGGCGGGGGAATACTTCAATCCGCGGACCTTAAGGCAAGAGAGGGATTTTGCGTGAAGGCTGTTTTAAGGGCGGCAGCAACGTTGGGGGGAACGAAGTGACTGACATCGCCGCCAAACTTCGCCACCTGTTTCACCAGGGTCGAGCTTGTATAGCTAAATTGTTCATTGGGCATCACGAACAGCGTTTCCATTTCAGGCTCAAGGTGGCGGTTCATCAACGCCATGTTGAACTCGAATTCGAAATCCGACAGCGCCCGCAAGCCGCGAATGATGGCATCCGCTTTCTGCGCCACGCAAAATTCGACCAACAAGCCGCGGAAGGTGGTCACGGTAACGTGGGGAAAAGCCGTGAGATTGGGGCGAATCATCTCCAGTCGGTCGGCGGCGCTGAACAGCGGCGCCTTCCCTGCGTTTTCCGCGATGGCGACCGTGACGTGATCGAAAAGTTTGGCCGCGCGAGTGAGCACGTCGAGGTGCCCGTAGGTAATGGGATCGAAAGTGCCCGGGTAGATGCAATGGCGCATGGAGCAAGGCGAAGGGAGCATGCCGGATTGGTTCTGGCGACTGCGTTTTTGCGCTGCCGCCTTGGTTGCCGTGCCTCTCCACGCTTGCGTTCGCTGAAAGCTCGCCTGATTTCTCCGCTGTCCTGCATGAACCTGCCTAATCTGCTCACGATCTCGCGAGTGCCGCTCATGTTTATCGTGGTCGGTCTGATGTATGCCGAGTTTTCCTGGGCTGCGACCCTGGCTTTCTGGCTCTACATCGCGGCGGCTTTGACCGACTGGCTGGACGGCAAGATTGCGCGTGAGCGGGGCGAGGTGTCGTCCTTTGGCCGTTTTATGGATGCGGTCATCGACAAGGTAATGGTGATCGGTCTCATGATCGCACTGGTCAACGATCCCGTAAATTTCCTTGGGCACGGTATCACGGCGATTCTCCTTTTGCTCTGCATTCTCTGCCGCGAGTTCGCCGTGTCGGGTCTCCGCATGGCGGCGGCGGTCAAAGGGCAGGTGGTTGAGGCGGATACAGGTGGCAAAGTGAAGACCTTCGTTCAGTTGAACGCGATTGGGTGGCTGATGGGCGCGCGAATGTTGGGGAGGGATTTCGGCTTCGGCGGCGATCAGGCCGACTGGGTCACGAGCGTGCGATTGATTGGGGTGGGGCTTTTTGTCCTGTCGGCGGTGCTCACGATCACCTCGGGCGTCGCTTACTTCCGGCGGCACGGACGGGTGCTGATGAGCTGAGCCCATGCGCTGGTCACAGCCCCTTTGGCCGCGCGTATTGCCAGATTCGGTGGTGACGGGCTGCGCCACACTGGGCGCGCTGGGCCGCAAAATGCCGGCGCCCGGCACGTGGGGCTCGCTGGCGGGCCTTTTGTATTTCGAGGTATTCTTTGCGGGCCACAGTTCAACGACCAATTTGTTGGTCAGCGCGCTGGGCGCCTACCTTGCCGTTGGCTTGTGCGGGGAAGCCGAGTTGCGGTTGGGCAAGAAGGATCCGGGGCAGGTCATTCTTGATGAGTTTGTGGCGATGCCGCTGTGCTTTTTGGGCTGGAGCGAGCTGGTGCGCGCGCTGCCGGCTTGGGCAATCTTGCTCGCGGGCTTCGGACTGTTTCGCTTTTTCGATATTGCGAAGCCGCTCGGAATTGCGCGATTGCAGCGTTGGCCGGGAGGGTGGGGCGTCGTGGCTGATGATCTGGCGGCCGCGCTCGCGGCCTGCGCGACGCTGCATGGCGCGGTGTGGATTTGGTCGCTGCGATGAACGAACGCTGCTCGGTGCCGCGCAGCGCCGCCTCTCAGGGGGGGGACGGAAAACCGGTTACGGCTGCGGCTGTAGATTTTCCGCCGGCATTTTCACCAGCAGACCTTGCTGCAGCACGTCGACCGAGATCACGATGCCCTGGGGATTCGCGGGATCGTCCACGAAGCCTTCCAGGCCGTGGAGTGGTCCGCCGACAATCTTTACGCGGCGTCCCTTCGTGAGCAGCGGCATGATGCTCAGCTCAAATCCGGAGGCCACGATTGATTTTACATCCTCAAGCTGGCGCAGGAAGGTCGGTTCATCTTCGACGACAATGGCGCGCGCGAGCAGGTCTTGCTGGTAGATGCGCGACTTTCTCTCCAGCGCCACCCGGGTGAAGACGTAGCCGGGGAACAGCGGCTTGGTGAAGCGCTTCGTCTGCTGGCCGTAGCGCCGGACGCTTTGCACCAGTGGTAGATAATACTCGAATTTTTCCGCCTTGAGTAGCGCCGCCAATTTCTTTTCGCAGCGTGGCTTTGTATGACAAACCAGCCAGGCGTGCTCGTTCATCCGGTGCGCTCGACCTTGAGCAGAAAACGAACGGCGGCGTGATAGCCCTCGAAACCCAGCCCGGTTATGACCGCAATGCACATCGGGGCGGTCAGCGAGGTGTGACGGAATTCCTCCCGCTTGTAGATATTGGAAATGTGGACCTCCACGGTGCGCAATTGCGCCCCGGCCAGCGCGTCGCGCAACGCCACACTGGTATGGGTGAAGGCGCCGCCGTTGATGACCAGACCGTCGAACTTCGCGTCCGCCAGCGCGGCAATTCGGTCGATCAATGCACCCTCGTGATTGGATTGAAAAAAATCGAGCTCTGCCGCCGCGCCAAACTCCGCCCGCAGCGCCTGTTCCAGATCCGCCAGGTTCGCGCGGCCGTAAATTTCCGGCTCACGCTTGCCGAGGCGGTCGAGGTTTGGTCCATTGATGATCGCGATCTTCTTCATACGGGAGCCCACGGAACACGCGGAATCCCCGGAAGTGAAGACTCAACTTTGCGCCGCTTCGCGGGCGCTGACCGGCCGCTATTAGAGCGGATTATCCGTGGCGATGAAGGTCCACGGGAGCTTGAATTTCTTCGCGACTTCGGCGGCAAGCGCCCGGACGGCGTGGACCTCGGTGGCATAATGGCCACAGAGATAGAGATTCAGTTTTTCCTCCTGCGCGCGGTTAAACCATTCCTCCCGCAGTTCGCCGGTAATCAGCGTGTCGACGCCGGACGCCGCCAATTCCGGCACCGCGCTGTTACCTGCCCCGCTGCAAAACGCCACCGCCCGCGGCGCGGGGCTGCCGTACTCGATTGCCACCACGCGTGGGTAAAGCTTTTCGAGGCGAGCCCGGAGCGCCGCGCGGGACCCCCGGTTTTCGGCGACACAGCCAATCGCCTCGCCATCTCGCACCAGGAACGGGCGCGCGCGGCGTAATCCCACTTGCTTCGCCAGCAGCGCGTTGTTGCCAATCTCCGGATGCCCGTCGAGTGGCAAATGATTCGAATAGAGCGCGCAGTTGCCGCGCACCAGCGTCGCCACCCGCTCGTAAACCGGGCCGGTCAGCGGCCGCGGCATCTCCCAATACATGCCGTGGTGAACAATGAGAAAATCCACGCCGGCCGTTGCCGCGTCGCGAAAGGGGCTCAACCCGGCGTCGACCGCCGCGCCGATTCGGGTGACGCGGCCGTTATTGGCGACCTGCAGGCCGTTAAATGCGCCCGGCGCGTCTTTGAACGCCGCGCGGCGGGTTCGTTGGTCACAGTAGTGTACTATTTCTTCGAGGCTGGCGGACATGAAAAGTTTTGCTCGGCAGAGAATTCGTGAAGGCGATGCTTCGGTTGTCGCACGATCAAAAGGCGAAGTCCGGGCACGATTGCAAGGAGGCGGACGGACTCTGGGCTTTATGCCGCGCTGGTTTGCCCCATAACCAGATTCACATGTTATGTCGCTTTCAGTTTCGCCGCTACCGCGTTCCCTTTCGCGCTGCGGTGCGCACCGCGCATGGGCTCTGGTTGGAACGGGAAGGAGTGATTGTGCGGCTGGAATTCGCGAGCGGCGCCACCGGGCTCGGCGAGGCGTCCCCCATCGCCGCGTTTGGCACGGAAACGGTCGAGGAAATCGAGGCCGCCTGCGGCGCAATAGGTGAATGGGGCGAAGTCGGGCGCTTGACGGCGGTTCCGACCAAACTGGCTTGCTTGCGTAATGCCATCGCGACCGCCTGCGCCGAAGTCCAAAGCAAGGAAAACGCTGCAGACGATAGCGCCAGCTTACCGCCAGAGAGTCCCCCTTACCTGGCCGTGGCGGCGCTGCTGGCGGCGGGTAAATCCGCGCTGGCGCAAATCCCGGCCAAGGCGGAAATCGGCTTTCGCGTTTTCAAATGGAAAGTCGGTGTCGGC
>JBEENF010000298.1:0-5165 GCA_041192325.1 Verrucomicrobiota bacterium | reverse complement strand
AATCCCTTGTTCCGCTGGCGAGCGGCATCCTCTCTAACTTCAAAATTCGGGGTCTGGGCAGCGCGACCCTGCATCTCGCTTACGTCGCCGCGGGCATTCTTGACGGGTGCGTGGACTACAACGTCAAGATCTGGGACCTGGCGGCGGCGATCCCATTGGTGCGCGCAGCCGGCGGCGAGGTGCACTTTCTCAATGGCGAGCAGCTCCCGATGAGGCAGTTCGACCTTAAAATGGGTCGCATCGTCTACGTCGCCGGTGGTCCGGCGATGAGCGCGCGCCTGCGCGGCCTCGTCACGCCATAAGGGAGTGCCGGACGGTCTGCCGGCCAACTTACTCGCCGGCGCCTAGACCTGATACGTTTGCAGCGGGACGGGATCGAGCACGCGCGACTGCGGCGCCTTCTCCGCGAGCTGGGCGGCGAACCAGGCCCGGGCAGGAGGATCACCGTGCGTGAGCACAATACTGCGTGCGCCGGTCTGAACCGCGAATTCCACCAACTCTTCGCGATCCGCGTGTCCGCTTAATTCAAAACGCTCGATCCGCGCCTTTATCTTCGCCCGCACATTGGCGGCTTCGAAAAGAAAATCGTCGCCCGGTTTGGTGGCGAGCAACTGGCCGCCTGGTGTATCCGGATCGCAATAACCCACAAACCCCACGGTGTTGCGGGCATTGCTCACGAGCCCGGACGCCAGTGTGTAACTGGGCGTCCGTTCCACCATCATGCCGGAACTGACGACGTAGAGCGCGTTGCGCTGCGCATCCTCGCCGGGGTTCAGCTTGCGCGGCAAGGGCTGGGTCTTGAGATCCTTGAGGATGTGGCGCGAGAACTGGACGTGTTTCGTCTTCCGCGCGATTTCATCGAAGTAGTCCGCCAAATCCACGCCCAGCCCCGAAGCGAAGATCGGACAGTCGACGATCCGACCAAATTTTCGCGCATCGTGAATGATTGCCATCACTTCCTGCATGCGCCCGAGGGCGAACACCGGCAGCAGGAACGAGCCTCCGCGTTGGATCGTGTCGTTGATGGATGTCACCAGGCGCGCCACCTCGTTGCCCCGTTCCTTGCCGACCGGACGCTCCGTGGTCCCGCGCGTCGTTTCCATGACCAGCGTGTCGAAATGACCAGCGGGAAACTTCGCCCCCGCGAGGGTGCGCTGCGGCTCGAAAAGGACATCGCCGGTAAAAAAGATCTGCCGGTGCTTATGCCGGATTTCCACGCCGGCGGCGCCGGCGACGTGGCCGGCCGGATGAAAAGTGATTTCGATATCGTCCTTGGCGCCCCGGAAATGCTTCGCATGGCCAAACGGGAGCCCGGTCAGACGTTTGCCGCACCGGTCGATGTCGTCGTGCGTGAACAGGGGATAGTCCGGGATGTTGTCCTCCTCGCGCTGCCGCATCATGACATTGGCGGAGTTGTGCAGCATCCGCTCGATCAGCATCCGGCTGGAGGTGGTCAGGATCACCGGCGTATTTGGATGCTCACGCATGACGACCGGCAGACTGCCAATGTGGTCGAGATGGCAGTGCGTGATGATGATCAGATCCAGCGTAAGTCCGCGCAGAGCCTGGAGATCGGGCGTGGCGGCTCGTCCCGCTTTTTTCGGATTCAGACCGCAATCGATCAAAAGATTTAAATCGCCGATTTGAACAAACAGCGAGTTGGCGCCAATGCCGCCGTCGCGGTTCAGGTCGATAAGCTTCATGAACCCGCCAGAAAGAACGAGAAATACGGGGAGAACGAGAACGAAGTTCGATTCTGCGCCGCAGGCTTCAGCGGTCCTCCGCGGAGCGAAACCGGGTTACGTGTCCTCCGCTGCGGCGACTTCTCCCGCGGTTTCGCCCCTCAAGCGGAAGGCATCAAGCATGCGGAATCGTGATCTCGAATGGGGGCAAGATCACATGGATCTTGTTTCCGAGTTCGTCCGTTCCATGGAAGCTGCCGTGCGCCACGGCGTCCAGGCCGGTGATGTGGTAGCTGTTGTAGGAAAACTGTTCGCCGGGCGCCAGTCGCGGAGTCTCACCTACGATCTTGTCGCCTTCAATTACCAGTCGCGTGCCGTCCGAGTGAAGCAGCACCCATTTCCGCCCCAAGAGCGTGATGGCGCGATCGGAGGCGTTGCGAATGGTGATAAAATAAACGAACGCGTGGGGCTTGTCTGCTGGCAGGCTCGCGCCGCCGTGATGATAGCAGAGCTTTTCGAGGCTGGCCGTGAGGCCGGACAATTCCAGGGAGCAGGACACAGCCGTAAGTGAGCCGGGACTTTGCGGGCGGCAAGCCCGCCGTGCAAAAGACTGCTCATCACCCCTTGAGTCTGTCCCGCTCCAAGGCTTTGCGCTTGCTGCCCGCCGGGGCGCCAAACAGAAATCGCGCCTTATGGCCAAACTCGCCCTTCTTTCCGTTTCCGACAAACGTGGTCTCGTGGAGTTTGCAACTGCCCTCGTGCGGACCCACGGCTACACCCTCCTTTCCACCGGAGGCACCGCCAAACTTCTCGCCGAAAAAGGCTTGCCCGTCACGGAAGTGAGCCAGCACACCGGCTTCCCGGAAATCATGGAAGGACGGGTAAAGACCCTGCACCCGAAAATTCATGGCGGCCTGCTCTGTCGCCGCGACAAACCCGATCATCTGGCGCAGGCGCAAAAGAACGGTATCGAGCTGATCGACCTGGTCGTGGTGAACCTGTATCCTTTTGAGCAAACAGTCGCGAATCCGAAGGTTCATTTCGAAGAGGCGATCGAGAACATCGACATCGGCGGGCCCTCGATGCTGCGCAGTGCGGCCAAAAATCACGAGAGCGTCACGGTTGTCTGCGATCCGGCGGACTACGACGCGGTGCTCGCCGCTGCCTCGGACCCGGCGCGGCAGCAGGATCTGCGGCGCAAGCTGGCACTGAAAGTTTTTCAACGCACCGCCGCCTATGACGCCGCCATTGCGCAATACCTCGAGAGTAAAGCGCAGGAACCCGACCTCGAAGCCCTGAGCGGTTTCCCGGACACGCTCAACCGGACGTGGAAGAAGGCGCAGTCATTGCGGTATGGCGAAAATCCGCACCAGAAAGCGGCGCTGTATGGAACGTTTCACGAGCACTTCTCCCAACTGCAAGGCAAGGAACTTTCGTATAACAACATTTTGGATATCACCTCGGCGACTTACCTGATCGGGGAGTTCGAGCGGCCCACCGTGGCGATTCTGAAGCACACCAACCCCTGCGGGGCGGCGAGCGCAGACAGTTTACTCGAGGCATGGGAGAAGGCCTATGCCACCGATCGACAGGCGCCCTTCGGCGGCATCATTGTCGTGAATCAAACACTCGATGGCGCCCTGGCGCAGGCCATCGCGGAAATATTCACCGAGGTCATTATCGCTCCCCGGTTCAGCGACGAGGCGATGGCTGTGCTTTCGAAAAAGAAGAACCTTCGCTTGATGATTGCCAAGGGCGGCATCGGAGCCGATGCGCTGCAGGAAATTCGGTCCGTCGTTGGCGGCGTGCTCGTGCAGGATCGCGATCGCACGCTCGGCAACGTGGCGGAGTTCAAAGTAGTCACCCGCCGCCAGCCCACGCCGGAGGAGATGAAAGCGCTGATGTTTGGGTGGAAGATCGGCAAACATGTGAAATCCAACTCCATCGTTTATTGCCGGGGCGAGCAGACGCTCGGGATCGGCGCCGGGCAAATGGCGCGGGTGGACAGCTCGAGGATTGCGGTGTGGAAGGCCGGGGAGGCCGGTTTGGACCTGCGCGGTTGCGTGGTGGCCAGCGAAGCGCTTTTTCCCTTTGCCGATGGCCTCCTCGCGGCGGCTGACGCCGGTGCCACCGCTGCGATCCAGCCCGGCGGCGCAATTCGGGATGCGGAGGTCATCGCCGCGGCGGATGCGCGGGGTATGGCCATGGTTTTTACCGCCTCGCGTCACTTCAAACACTGACCGGAGCGGCTTGTCGCACGGCGCTTGGAACTGCAGTCTTTCGACATGAAAATGCTCCCTCCCTTGTTCGCCGCGGCGGTGTTGGCATTCGCGGGTTGTTACACCAACCCGGTTACGGGCCGCAAATCGCTCGTTTTGCTTTCGCAGGGCGAGGAAATGTCGCTCGGCCGGGAGTCGTTCACGGCCATTCAGAAAAAGGAAAAGATCTCCACCGATCCGAGACAAAAAGAGCGGGTCGCCCGTGTCGGCCAGCGGATCGCGCAGGCGGTGGGTAACGAGTTGCCCGAGGCCAAATGGGAATTTGTGGTTTTCGATTCGCCGGACGTGAACGCGTTCGCGCTCCCGGGCGGGAAGGTCGGCATTTACAGTGGCCTGTTGCAACTCGCCGAAAGCGACGCTGAGCTGGCCACGGTTATGGGTCACGAAATCGGTCACGTCATCGCCCGGCACGGCGCCGAACGCATGTCCGAGGCGATGATTATTTCTGGCGTTGGCCAGGTCGCCGCGACGGCCGTGGAAGCCAAGTCGGACCAGAAAAACCGCCAGCTTTTCGAGCTCGCCTATGGCGGCCTGGCGGCTGTCGGGCGCGTGCTGCCGCATTCGCGCGCCAATGAAAGCGAGGCTGACCAAATGGGAGCCATCTATGCCGCGCGCGCTGGATACGACCCGCGAGCGGCGATCACTTTCTGGCAGAAGATGGTGACGAAAAAAGACGCCGCGGAAAAAACAAAGTCCGCCGGCGGACAATTGGGCGCGTTGTTTTCGACGCATCCCCCGGACGAGCGCCGTATCGCCGACTTGCGCGCGCTGATGCCACGGGTGATTCCGATCTACGAACAGAATCGCCACCGGTTTCGCTAAGCTCCGTTGCTAGTCGCGCTCGCGCGGTCCTCGCCAGCCTAGCCGGAAGTGAAGGTCGTTCCGGCGATCACACCGATGCTGCTGACCGCGAGCAGTGCCATCACGTGTTTTTGCGGTGGCGGGCCGCGCGGCTTTCCACCATGTTCGGCGGATGTTCGATCCTGTCGAAAAGTTAAAGCAATTCATCAGTCACCCCAGCGTCTCCACCGATTCGAAATACCTGCGGGGAATGCAAGGCGCTCAGGAATTTGTTTCCGAATTGCTCGGATCGCTGGGCTTTTCGACGGAGGTCGTTAAAACTGATCTGCATCCGCTGATACTAGCCGAACGCACCGGCAAGCCCGATTGGCCCCACGTCCTGATTTACGGCCACTACGACGTG
>JBEENF010000297.1:0-5191 GCA_041192325.1 Verrucomicrobiota bacterium | reverse complement strand
CGGAATCACCCGAAGTGCGCCCGATAGTATCTTTTTCGCCGGTATTGCCCGGCGCTTTTAGCCCATGAAAATTTCCCTTCCCGCGGCCGCGTTTGAGACTGCAGGTGTAATATGCCGCGCGACGAGGATGGTCGCTGCGATCGTGCTGTTGGCGCTGGCGTCCGCACAGGCCGCTCCGGCGAAGAAGCGTATCGTGACGACTTTCACGATTATTCAGGACATGGCGCAGAACGTCGCCGGCGACGCGGCCGTCGTTGAATCAATTACGAAACCCGGCGCCGAGATTCACGGTTATGAGCCGACTCCGCAGGACATCGTCAAGGCTCAGCGTGCCGATCTGGTTTTGTGGAATGGATTGAACCTCGAGCGCTGGTTTGAGCGATTCTTCGGCAATCTCCGCAAAGTGCCGAGCGCGGTTTTGTCCGCGGGTATTGAGCCGATCGGAATTGAGGAAGGGCAGTATCGCGGGAAACCGAATCCTCACGCGTGGATGTCGCCGCAAAATGCGGTGATTTACGTCGAGAACATTCGCGAGGCGCTGGTGAAGCTGGATCCCGGCAACGCGGCGGTTTATAACGCCAACGCCAAGGCCTACACCGCCAAGTTTACTGCGCTGGAGACATTCGTTGGCGGGGAGCTGAAAAAAATTCCCGCGGAGCGCCGCTGGCTGGTGACGAGTGAAGGCGCTTTTCCCTATCTGGCGCGCAACTTTGGCCTCCGGGAATTGTTTCTTTGGGCCGTCAATGCGGACCAGCAGGGGACGCCGCAACAGGTGCAGAAAGTCATCGACGGCGTGCGCAAGAATCGGATCCCAGTCGTTTTCAGCGAGAGCACCGTGAGCGACAAGCCGGCTCGACAAGTAGCGCGCGAAACGGGGGCGCGGTATGGTGGCGTACTTTATGTGGATTCGCTCACGCCGCCGGGCGGCCCGGCAGCGACGTATCTGCAGCTGATGGAGTGTAATGCCCGGACCATCGTGAAGGGGTTTCTTGGTCCGTGACGATGCTCCGCCTTATGCAGCGTTCGATTGCTGTTCCCGACTCGATAAACTTTACCTGCCTCTCGATTTCCAGCATCCAGTCTTATGAACTCCGGACTTCCTCCACTTAGCGTCACGGTGACGGGGGTGACGGTGACCTATCCAAACGGCAACGTCGCGCTGCAGGACGCATCATTCGAGCTGGCAGGCGGGGCAATCTGCGCCCTGGTGGGGGTCAATGGGAGCGGCAAGTCCACTTTGTTCAAAGCCATCATGGGCCTGCTTGAGCCCGTCGCCGGAACCGTGCGCGTCGCAGGCAGGCCGGTGAGGGAAGCTTTGAAACAAAACCTGATCGCCTACGTGCCCCAGGCGGAGGAAGTCGATTGGACTTTTCCCGTGAGCGTGTGGGACGTCGTCCTCATGGGGCGGTACGGCTACATGAACTTCATGCGCATGGCCAGAGCGGAAGATCGCCGGATCGCGGAGGAAAGTCTGGCGCGGGTGGGCATGCTCGATTTTCGGGAGCGGCAGATCGGTGAGCTTTCCGGCGGACAACGCAAACGCGTCTTTCTCGCCCGGGCATTGGCGCAGCGTGGTCGCGTGATCCTGCTCGACGAACCGTTTACGGGGGTTGATGTCAACACGGAGACAGCCATCATCACCCTCCTGCGGGAGCTGCGGGGAGAAGGGCACATCATGCTGGTCTCGACGCACAACCTCGGATCCGTTCCGGAATTCTGCGACCACGTGGTCCTAATCAATCGCACCGTGCTGGCGGCGGGTCCCACGGCGGAGGTTTTTACGGAAGAGAACCTCCTGCGCGCTTTTGGCGGCGTGTTGCGGCATTTCCGTTTCGACGAATCGACGGTGCAGAAGCATGACGGTAGCGCTGTCACCCTGCTGACCGACGACGAGCGTCCCCTTGTTTTCGGCAAAGGTGGCCACGTCGAATACACCAAACGGGTAGGACGCGAAGACGTGGTCCGCAAACGTGCGGAAGGGGCCGAGGACGTTTAAGGGGTAAAATCTCCCCGAGAATCTCAGGCATGATCCAAACGCTGCTCACTCCCCTGCATTACGAATATATGCTGAAGGCGATATTTGTCAGCGCGGCCATCGGCGGCGTCTGCGGGTTTCTGTCCTGTTTCATCACGTTGAAAGGATGGTCGCTGATGGGGGATGCGCTCTCGCATTCCGTCGTTCCGGGCGTTGCGGTTGCGTATTACGCGGGCTGGCCGTTCGCGGCCGGCGCCTTTGTCACCGGCCTGTTGGCGGCGGCGGGAATGGGTTTTGTGAAAGCGAAAACCCGGCTGCGAGAGGATGCAGTCATCGGCGTGGTGTTCACCGCGTTCTTCGCGCTCGGGATCCTGCTGATATCACTTTATCCGAGCCAGGTGGATTTGCGGGCGATCGTGTTTGGGAACGTCCTGGGCATCTCAAATTCGGATATCGTCCAGGTTCTAATCATCTCGGTCGTAACCGTCTTGGTGCTCGGTCTGAAGTGGCGTGATTTTTTGCTCTTTTGTTTCGATGCGAGCCAAGCCCGCGCGCTTGGCCTGAACACCACGCTCCTGCACTACACTCTGCTCACCCTGCTGTCGGCGACCGCGGTGGCTGCCCTGCAGACCGTGGGCGCTTCACTGGTGGTCGCCATGCTGGTGACACCGGGCGCCACCGCCTACCTTTTGACAGATCGCTTTGGACGAATGATCGGACTCTCGATCAGCATGGGCGTCGGCTCCTCGATTGTCGGCGCGTACGCCAGCTACTTTTTCGATGGCTCGACGGGGGGCTGCATTGTCACCCTGCAGACCGTGCTTTTTCTCGCGGCCCTGGCTTTCGGGCCGAAACACGGGCTGCTCGCAGCGCGGTCGCGGCGGCGCGCAGCGAGTCACGCCGGGTAAAAACATGAACACCCTGCTGCAACCCTTCCAGTATCCTTTCATGGTCGACGCCATGATCGTGGGCGTCGCCGTTGGCGCGGTGAGCGCCGTGCTGTCGTGTTATATGGTGCTTAAGGGCTGGTCGCTCATGGGTGACGCCATTTCACACGCGGTGCTCCCGGGCATTGTGATTGCTTACGCGGTGGGAGCACCCCTGGCGATCGGAGCTTTTATCTCCGGCCTGTTTTGCGCGATTCTCACCGGCTACATTAGGAAAAACAGCCGGGTGAAGGAGGACACTGTGATGGGGGTTGTGTTTACGGGCCTCTTTGCCTTCGGGCTTGTGCTGTTCACGAAAGTGAAAAGCGATCTGCACTTGGATCATATCCTGTTCGGCAATATTCTCGGACTGGCTGAAGGCGATCTCCGCGACACTTTGATTGTCAGCGGCATAACGCTTGGGGTGGTTGGCGCTTTGCGCCGCGACCTATTGCTCTTTTGCTTTGATCCGGGCCACGCGCGGACGATCGGGTTGCATACCAGTTTTCTGTACTACCTGCTCTTGTCCTTACTGGCCGTGACAATTGTCGTCTCGTTGAAGGCGGTCGGCATTATCCTGGTCATCGCCATGCTGGTAACTCCCGGTTGCGTCGGACTGCTGCTGACGGATCGGTTTAACCGGATGCTCATCGTGGCCTCTGCCGTCGCGGTGACGTCAAGTTTCCTTGGTGTTTACATTAGCTTTTTCATCAACGCTTCCACCGGGGCGTGTATTGTGCTGCTCCAAGCGGCTATTTTTCTCGTCGTCCTGTTTTTCGCGCCCAAGCACGGACTGCTTGCGGCACGGCGCCTTCGTTCCGCCCGTTCGTCGAATCCGGTCGCGCCAGCAAAGTTTCCGACATCGTAAATTCAGGATCTCGCCCTCTGCCCGAACGAACCGTCACAATCTGGACCCGGGGTTGTTGTTGCGTTTGGCACGGCGGGGAGATCGCCGAATCGCGTGGGGGCCGCTCTTTTCCTCTCGCCCATTCCGCTGCGGCACTTGAGAAAACGCCGGGGCCGATTCACTCTCTGCGATCCGGCGTCCCTCCCGCCAGCTCATTTTCATGATTCCTGCCCCCCGATCCCCTTAACGCATGATTGAAAATGGGAAGACTTTTTGCGGGCGTCGGAGTCGTTCGGTTTGCGCCATTGTCCTGTTAGGCAGTTTTGTTCTTTCCGCGGTCGGCCCGACCGCGCGCGCGGCGGAGCCGGAAGGGGCGCTCAGCGATTTTCTGAAGGGCGATTACACCTACGTGATCAAGGTCGCGGAAGCTGGTCTGCGGGAGACTCCGTCCAATCCCGAATGGCCGCTGCTGCTGGTCAGGGCGGAACTTGCCGTGGGTCGCTATGCGGAAGCCGACGGTGTCATGCGAGAGGCCTTGAGCCGTGACGCGCAGAGCATCCGTCTGCGCTGGCTGGCCCGGGACGTGGCGCTCGCCAACGGCCGCCCCGAAGAGGCGAAAGAACGGCTGGAGGAGATCCGCCGGATGGTAAACTCCCGGATGTGGATGTACCGCGCCCCGGCGGAATTGGTGATCTTGGGGCGGACTTTTCTGGCGCTCGGGGCAGATCCCAAAGAAGTGCTGGAAAAGGTATTCGGACAGGCCCAAAAAGCCGACCCAAAGCTTCGTGACGTTTATCTGGCCCGGGGTGAGCTCGCCCTCGACAAGCAGGACTTTGCCCTCGCCGCGAAGGCGTTTGAAGAAGGACTGAAAGTATTGCCCGACGATCCCGATCTCCACGCGGGTCGCGCGCGCGCCTATTCCGGCGGGCAGCGGGGCATCGCCGTCCAGTCTTTGAATGCCGCCCTGAAACACAACGAGCGGCACGTCCCCAGTCTACTGCAGATGGCGGATCATCATATCGACGGCGAGGGCTACGGGGACGCCGCAAAGATTCTTGACCGCGTCCTGGCGGTAAACCCGCTGGAAGCGGATGCCTGGGCCTATCGGGCGGTACTGGCGCATTTGCGAAACGACGAAGCCGGAGAGAAGGCGGCGCGTGACAAAGCATTGAGTGCCTGGCCGCGAAATCCGCGGGTGGATTATCTGATCGGGCAGAAGCTGGCCCAAAAGTATCGTTTTGCCGAAGCCGCGGTTTATCTTCGTCGCGCGCGCGAATTCGATCCGTTGCACTTACGAGCAGCGGCGGAACTTGCGCAAACCCTGCTGCGCTCGGGCGAGGAAGCGGAAGGCTGGTCCTTGGCACGCGCGGTTCATGAGCGGGACGAATATAATGTGGAGGCTTACAACCTCGTCACGTTGCGCGAGACGATGGCAAAATACGC
>JBEENF010000296.1:0-5195 GCA_041192325.1 Verrucomicrobiota bacterium | reverse complement strand
GAGCGGGGAAATTCCGGCGGCTCCCACCAACCCTTATGCCCTGAGCAAGGCTGCCGGCGAAGACATGCTGCGTTACTATGTCCGGAAGGGGCTGCCTTCCGCTGTCGCGATTCGTTTTCCAAAGCTAACCCATGAACCTCCGCCGGTTTCGGGCTGGAACTGGGCCGACGCTCGCTGGGACGAAGCGTTCACCTGGCTCACTTTCGCCGACGCGGCCCGGTTGGTTTCGGCCACCATCAGCACTGCGCCAGCGGGGTTTCGGGTGTATTTTCCCGCCGCCTCCCGGCCGTGGATGCCAGGTTCGATTGCGGAACTGCGGCAACGCTACTTTGGAGACACGCCCGTGCGGGATGGTAATCCGTTGCAGAGCTTCGTGGACTGCAGTTTGATCCAGGACGAGACTGGCTGGAGTCCGCGAGATCTTTAAGTCGACTTGGACGGCCGTATTGCCGTTGCAGGACCGGTAAACCGCGCTCCGAAACTCAGGGGTTTCCGTCGACTGAGGTAAACCAGAGTTGTTTCAGGTGACGCGCAATTGCCGTGAAACCAAGGCCGGAAGTGGGCTTGAGACAATAGTCCGTCGCGCCCAACTCGTGAGCTCGTGCGCGATCTTCAGGGCGACCGGAGGATGAGAAAACAATGACCACAAGATCTCGAAATTCCGGACGACTGCGCAACCAGGTCAGCACCTCGAATCCGGACCGCTGCGGGAGGTTGAGATCCAAAAGCACGGTCGAGGGCAGCGGATGGTCGATCCTGTTCGCGAACGGCCCTTCCCCGGCGAAATACGAGATCGCGCGTTGACCGTCCTCTACAACGCGGAAATCGGGAGGCAAACCCACCCGCCGAAAAGCCTCCCGCAGAAAGAAAATATCGTCTGGCTCATCCTCGATGTACAGCAAATTGAACGCAGCGGACGGGACAGCGCTCATTGGCAGGCTTTCAACTCAAGCCAGAAGCGACTGCCGCGACCAATCTCCGATACGACTCCCACCTGGCCACCCATGCGTTCCGCCACCTTGCGCACCAAAGCGAGACCAATGCCCGTTCCTTCGTAATCTTTGCTGAGCCGCTGAAACATTTTGAAGAGTTTGGGCTGCATCGCAGGCGCAATGCCGATGCCATTGTCTTCAAACCAAAGTCGCACAAACCCGTCGCGGAGCTCGGCGTGGATGCGAACGTGCGGCGTCCGGCCCGGCGGGACAAATTTCACCGCGTTTGCCAGCAGGTTCGAAAAACATTGCGTTAACCCCGCTTCATTCGCGAACACCGGCGGTATTTCCCCTGCTAGCTCAATTCGCGCGCTGGGCATTTGGAAGACAGGGTAGGAATCCATCATGCTGCGCAACAGCGTGGTCGGGTTAACCGGTTCCATTACGAGTTCGTGCCGGATAGCTTTGCTGTAGCTCAGCGCATCCGTGATCAACTGGTCCATCCGACTCGCCGCGTTCGCGATTCTCTGCAGGTAACGGTGGCCACTATCACTGAGGATCAGTTTGCATTCCTCCTCGAGCAGACCCGCATAGCCGTGCATGGCGCGCAGCGGAGCGCGCATGTCATGGGTGATGGTATACGAGAAATGTTCGAGTTCGTTTACCATTTCCTGTAGCTCGACCGTCCGTTGCCGTACCTGGGTCTCGAGTGCGCTGTTCGCCGCCACGACTTCGTCGTGCAACCGTTGCGATTCCAAAACGAGCGAACACTGTGCCGCCGCCCATTCGATGATTTGAAACTGCTCGCTTGTCCATTGTTGCGGCTGTTCGGAATAGATTTCTATAACTCCCGCGACTCCGCCGGCCAGGCGCAGAGGAGAGGCAAGTGCGGCGCGAAACCTGCCGTTTGACCCCAGCGGGGCCGCAAGGTCAGGCCGCAGGTTGAGATCGGCGACGGCAGCGGTTCGCGAATGTTCGAGCACGACGGCCGTCAGCGAGCGGTCGGGGGGCCAGGGGGGACAGTCCGGCGCCACTGTGCCCGCCGTCGCTTGCACGACGAGCTTGTCGCCTTGTCGTAAGATCAACGTTGCCGCGGCTGCGTCGGGAAACAAGTTCAGCAACGATTCGCAGGTCGTTCGCGGGGAAACATCTGTTCCGTCCACCTGCTGTTTTGCCTGCAGCAGGTTTTCCAATAAGACCTGCCGCCTTGCACCTTCGGCGTGCGCGGCTTGCAGCTCCTCCGTCTGCTGTTGCAGTTCTTCGGACTGCTGTTGGATCGCTTCGTTTCGTTGCGACAGCTCTTCCTCCTGCGTTTGGAGTTCCTCGTTCTGCCGGCTGATTTCCTCTTCATGCGCGAGCAGTTCCATGTTCCTCCTTTCCAGTTCGGCGTGCTTGGCCCGCAGATGATCCAAGAGATTGATGATGACGTGCACCGTGCCCGCAATGCAGACAAGGTTGAACAGGTGGTATTCCCAAGCGTAGCCTGGAAAATTCGTCTCCGCATGGCGCGGCAGTACGACGAGCGCCTTGAAGCCGGCCATCACCCCCAAGGTGAGCGTCAGGCTCCACAACAGCCGGCGACTCGGGTACCACACGCAGATCAGCAGCGCCAGTCCGTAGGCGAGCGGAATCGCACGGTCGGCATAAATATAGAGCCGCAACCAAGCCATGCCACCGACCAGTGCGACAAACAGCGCAATCGAAACCGCCGGTCTGGGCTTCCATTGAAAACGGTGGATCGCGTCGATGGGCATGTCAGAGCTTGCGGAAAATGGAGGGCGCGACCCGGGTCAGCGGCAAGGATTTGGGGGGGGACTCCGCTTTGCCCGTTACCAACAGCCCACCCGGCGACAGCTGTGCCGTGAAACGTTCGTAGGCCTGCGCGGCCGCGGTCGGCTCGAGATAGATGGCAACGTTTCGGAACAAGATGACGTCTTTCGCGCCTGAACCGCCGGCAAAGGAAAGCAGATCCAGGCATCGCCACTCCAAGCGCGAGCGGAGGCTCTCCCGGACGACCGCGAGACCGCCCCGGCAGGTAAAATACTTCTCCTGTTGTGCCGCAGATAGGCCCGCGACCTCAGCCGATTCGAACCGACCGGACTGCGCTTGCGCAATCGCCTGCGCCCGGCAATCCACTCCCAGGAATGTGCTGTTCTCCAAGGCGCTGAGCTCATCGAGCAGCATGGCCATGGAGTAAAGTTCGTGTCCGCCTGATGAACCCGCGGAGAAAACGTTTAGGCTCGGCTGGCGGCGCAGCAATTCCGGCAGGAAGTTGGAACGCAAAGCTTGAAACACGGGAGCATCCCGAAAGAACGCGCTCACGCCGATCAACAAGGTGTCGAGCGCCGAGTGCAAAAGTTTGGGCGAGCGTTCGAGCAGTTGTTGCGCCACCGGCAGGCTGGGCGCGCCCGATTGGCGGAGGCACGCCGACAGCCGCCGGTGCAGCGGCTTCGCGCGATAGGCTGTTGGTTCAATTCCGGCGCGCGTCAAAACGTGCGCCGCAAACGGATGCAGGGGTTCTGGCGGCTCGAAACTTTTCGGAGGTAATCTTCCCAGCGGACGGACTCCGCCCACGGATTGCGAGGAGAAGGCCGGGGTGCGTGCGGCCGTGCCGTGGAATGCGATGTGGGTGAGAAGCATCCGTGGGTCAGTAGAATTTTCGGATACGCGGACGCAACCGCAAAACGGCGCGCCGTGCCATTACCGGGGATTGGCAACCCGATCATTTCCTCGTCGCGCAAATTTCGCGCGTCAGCGCCTAGTTGGCGCCGGCCGGGCCATGCAATTCGCTGTACCCAAAGAGCCGGCGGCGCTTGATGGCCTCCGCCACGATGGCCGGCACCATTTGCTCCCAAGCCGGATCGTTTTCCTTGATCAACCGCAGAGCGTCGCCCGGAAAGATCCCCATGATCTCCCGATCAAAGCCGACGATGCTATCGATGTAATGGTTCTCGAGCAGGTGAGCGTAGAGGTTGCTCAGGTGGTCGGCGACGTGAAGATTCTTCGCGGTGATCAGCACGTTGGACGCAAACGCGTGCGACGCCCGGGCCGCGGGAGGAGCGCCCGTCAGGTAACGATCGAAGGTGTCGCGGCTCATGGGATAGACGTACAGCCGCACTGCGTTGCGGAACATTCGACCAAAGGACTCGAGAATTCCGCCCTCGAGGTGGTCGTAATGTTTTTCGTTGAAGATTTCCCGCAGGTTGGCGACGCCCATGGCGACGCCGATCATTTCCTTCGTGTATCGTCGAAAATAGGACGTGAGCCGGTAGTATTCCGAATAATTCGAGATGAGGGTGGTGAAACCGAGGGCGCCCAGCAGATCCACGCGGGAAAGAAAATCGGGGGCATCCAGGGCGCCGCCGGCAAGCAGGTCGTTCATCGTGATCTCCATCAGGACAATGACCTCCTTGCCCTTGACCAAGGGCTCCTGGGCGAATTGGGCCGCCGCGCAGTTGAGCATGTCCACGTTCACATGCGTCACGGGTCGGAAACTGCCGCGTTCGACCAAAATAGCTTTCTTGTAGAGGGCTTCCCCGGGCTGCAGCACCCCGCCGCTCGGGCCGAACATGACCGCGTTGGTGAGGCCGTGTTGGACGAGATAAAGCGAGACGAGCCGGTTATCGATATTCTTAAACGGCGGGCCGGCGAAGGTGATCATGTCGACTTCCATGCGGGCGGCCCCGACGTTATCGACCAGTGACTCGATCAGACGCTTCGGGTCGTCGCGGTAGTAGAACGCGCTGTAAATGAGATTGGTGCCCGCAATCCCTAGCGCCTCCTGTTGCATTACCGCATCCTTGTCCCACATCCGCACGTGCAGCACGATTTCGCTTGGTGGACTCCCGGGCTCGGTTTGAAAACGGATGCCCATCCAGCCGTGCGCCTCGTTGTTTCCCTTGTAACTCTTGGTTGCGACCGTGTCGGCGAAAACGAAAAACGTGGTGCGGTCGCCTCTTTGCGCGGAAAGGCGTTCAAGGAGGAGCTGATACTCGTGGTCGAGCATGAGCGTAAGCCGCTCGCCCGAGACATAGCGGGGCGCTTTCCCGTAAATCGCATCGCTGAATGCCATGTCATACGCTGAAATGGTTTTGGCGATCGTGCCGGCGGCGCCCCCCGCTTGAAAAAATAGGCGCGCCACTTCCTGTCCGGCGCCAATCTCGGCGAAAGTGCCGTAACAACGTTCATCGAGATTGATCGTGAGCGCCTTTCGGTTGGTCGTCAGCAGCTCTTTCTTCTCGCTCATCCGACAAATAATGACGC
>JBEENF010000295.1:0-5200 GCA_041192325.1 Verrucomicrobiota bacterium | reverse complement strand
GGTGTAGACCACGTCCGCGCCCTGCACCGCTTCCAGCGGGTCGGTCGTAAACTGATAACCGCCGGCAAAACCTTCGCGGCCCAGCAGCGCGTTCAATTCGGGTGGCGGTTCGAAACCGGCCGGACCCGCGAGCGAAATCTTCATGCCGAAAAGGTTGGCGCCGAGAATCCACGAGTTGGCCATGTTGCAGGCCGTGTCGCCGAGAAACGCGATTTTCCGTCCGCGCAACGATCCCACCAGATCGCCGTCACGGCCGGCCCAGCGCTCGGCCATCGTGAACGCATCCGTGTAAATCTGACACGGATGCAAAAAGTCGGTGAGCGCGTTGATCACCGGCACCGTTCCGGAAGCGGCCAAACTTTCGATTTCGGCGTGATCGAAGGTCCGAACGATGAGTCCGTGGACAAACCGCGAGAGCACCCGTGCCGTGTCCTCGACCGTTTCACCGCGCCCGAGTTGAATATCGTTCTTGTTGAGGAAAAGCGGATTGCCGCCGAGCTCGTGAATTCCCACCTCGAAGGAAACCCGGGTGCGCGTCGACGACTTGGAGAAGATCATGGCCCAAGTCTGCCCCTGTAATGGCCGACCGGCGTCGCGTCCCCGGTTCTGTTTCAGGCTTCGCGCCAGCGCGAATAACGCGGGCAATTCGGAAGGCTTGAAGTCGGTCTCCTTGAGAAAATGCTTCATCGAAGCGGACGGGTGTAAGCCCTCAAACGTCGCCGCACGAGTGAAAAAACCCGCTCTCGCGAATCAAATGCCGTCGGGCGCCACCCGCCCGGCCGCCATTCCCTCGCGGCGTCACGCCTTCGCCCCGAGCACCGCGCGGAAAATCTCCACCGACTTTGCGAGTTCCTCCGCTGTCGCGTTGAGCGGCGGCAGCAGCCGGACAACGTTGTTCCCCGCACTCGGGGCCAGCAGCCCGCGCTCACGAAGCGCCGCGAGATACGGCCCGGGATCAGTCGTGAGCTGGACCCCCACCAAATACCCGATGCCGCGAATTCCCGCCACTTGGGCCGGAAAATCGGCGGCCATGGCCCGCAACGCGGTCAGCCATGGACCGCTTAGCACCCGGACTTTTTCAATCAGTTTATCGCGGTCGAGCACATCCAGCACGGCGAGCGCCGCGGCGCAAGCGAGCGGTGTGCCGCCAAACGTGGTGCCATGCGCGCCCGGATGAAAAAGGTCGGCGTACCGATCGCGCACCCACATGGCGCCAATCGGAAAGCCGCCCCCCAAACCCTTGGCCATGCCAATCGCATCGGGCTTAACTCCGGCGTGTTCGAAAGAATAAAACCTTCCCGTGCGCCCCACCCCGCACTGCACTTCATCCAGCATCAGCAGCAGCTGGTGCTGATCGCACAGCCGGCGAAGCCCGATTAGAAATTCCGCCGTGCAGGGGTTGATGCCGCTCTCGCCCTGGATGGTTTCGACGAAAATCGCGGCGGTCTGTGCGTCGACCAAATCGGCAAAGCTTTGCAGATTGTTGATCTCCCCAAAGGAGAATCCCGGCACCAGCGGGCGAAATCCCTTTTGAATTTTTTCCTGTGGCGTCGCGCTCATGCCGCCAAACGTCCGGCCGTGGAACGCGTTTTTCGCGCAGATGATCTTGTAACATTTTCCGTCCTCACCGGACTTCGCCATCCCGTGCAGCCGGGCCAGTTTGATCAGCGCCTCGTTGGCTTCAGCCCCACTGTTACAGAAAAATACGCGGCCCGGCCCGGCAAGAGTGATGATGCGGCGCGCCAACTCGCCCTGCTGCGGATTGCGAAAAAGATTACTGACATGAATCAGCTCGCCGGCCTGGCGCTGAACGGCGGCGACCCAGTGCGGATGGCAATGTCCAAGCGCGCTCACCGCGATGCCCGAAGTAAAATCGAGATAGGCGTTGCCCGCGTCATCCCAAACCTGCGTGCCGCTCCCACGCACGAGCGTCAGGGGAGCCCGCGGATAATTTTTCAACACGTGCGCGTCATAGAGCTCGGCCGTGCTGGTGCGAACAATGGAGGGGACCGTCATTTCAGAACCTTGCTGGATTTAACCCGTGCGCCAACCGCCGCCCCTCAATCGTGCACAATCTCGGTGCCGATGCCCTTGTCGGTGAAAATTTCCAGCAGCAGCGAATGCGCCAGCCGGCCATCGATAAAATGCACCCGCTGCACGCCTTCATCCAGGGCGCGAATTGCGCTCTGCACCTTTGGCCGCATGCCTTTGTCGATCACGCCCTTCTTTTTCAATTCTTCCACCTGACTCGTCTTTAAGGTCGCGATCAGCGATTCGGGATCCGCCGGGTTCCCCAGCAGGCCCGGCACGTCGCTCATGTAAACCAGCCGGCGGGCGCGCAATGCACTCGCCACGCGGCCGGCCACCAGGTCGGCGTTCACGTTGTAGGGTTTGCCATCGTAACCCTCCGCCACCGGCGAGATTACCGGAATAAAGCCTTCGCTGATTTCTTTTTTGATCAACTTTACCTTCACCTCGGTCACGTCGCCCACAAAACCGAGATCGATCGCGTTGCCGTCGTCGTCGACGACCATCTTCTCGCACACGAGGACGGTATCGCCCGGCAGCCCCTTCGGCTTGCCTTGCGCTGTCGTGATCGCATCGCAGACATCCTTGTTCACGATTTCATCCAGGGTCTTTTTAACCACGGCAATGGTGGCTTCATCGGTCACGCGCAGGCCGTTGACGAACGTCGCCTTCAAGCCGGACGACTCCATCGCCTTGGTGATGGCTTTGCCGCCGCCATGCACCACCACGACGTTGATCCCGCAGGCGGCGAGAAACGCGATGTCGTAGGCGACCCGCGTGCGGGTCAAGCGATCGGGATCATCCATGAAACTCCCGCCGTACTTCACGACAAACGTGGAACCACGAAAATCCTGGATGTAGGGCAGCGCTTCCAACAGGACCTTCGCCTTGGCCGTAACGTCGGCGACGTTCATCGACTGGCGAAGTCCGAGGCGCAGATGGCGGGGCAGGGTGAGGAGCGAAATGATGCGGTCACGTGATGGTGGAAAGAGAATGCAATAAGGCCCGGCGCGCGCATTTCCATAAAATTATTGCGCCGCACCGGAAGCTGACCGCGCCGTTGATCAAGCCCGCGGAGCCATCCCATGGACGAAATTCTTCTTCACTCCGCGGCGCGCAATGCCCACTTGTCACGCGTGTCCAGCACCAACCTCACGTTCACCGATCGCGCTGCGCATCGCGCCTGGCTGGCCAGCCACGCCGCGCTGCCCGCGGGTTTTCGCGTCGGCTGCGCGCGTTTCGAATTCATCCCACGCGAAGCGCCCAAGCCGGCGAAGATGACGCTGACACTGATCGCGCTCGAGCAGCCCACCCCGGACTTTGCGGCGATGTTCACCCGCAATGCCTTTCCCGGCGCGCCGGTCATTGTCGGACGCCAGCGACTCGGGGAGCCGACCCTGAGCGCGATCGTCGTGAATAATAAAATTTCCAACGTCTGCGCGCCCGGCGGCGTGGAGGCATCGGAGCGCATCGCGGCGGAAATTGCGCGGCTGCTGGGCGTCACCGGCAGCCAAGTGCTGCCGTGCTCGACCGGCGTGATCGGCTGGTCACTCCCCGTGGACGCGATGGTGGCCGCGCTGCCTGCGGCAGTTGCGACCCTGCAACCTTCTTCACTGCTGCCGGCGGCGGAAGGCATCGTCACCACCGATCTCTATCCGAAAATACGGCGCGCTGTCCTGGGGAATGGTTCGATCGTGGGCATCGCGAAAGGCGCCGGGATGATTGAGCCGAATCTCGCCACGATGCTGATTTATATCTTCACCGACCTGGCGGTTTCCCGCGGGCAGTTGCGGGCGATGCTGGCTCGGGCAGTCGACGCAAGTTTCAATTCCATCAGCGTGGACAGCGACACCAGCACATCCGATACGGTTGTGGTCCTGTCCTCAGGGCGCGTGCCTTGCGAGGACCTCGGCGCCTTCGAGCGCGGGCTGCACACCGTATGTCGCGACCTGGCCGAGGACGTCGTGCGCAACGGCGAAGGCGTCAGACACGTGATTCGCGTGGCCGTAAAGAACGCCGCCAGCCCCGCGCTCGCGCGCGCGTTGGGCAAGGCCGTCGTCAATGCGCCGCTGTTCAAATGCGCCGTCGCCGGCAACGACCCGAACGTTGGCCGGCTCGTCCAGGCGATCGGCAAACACGTGGGTGCGCATGCGCCGGGAACGGATCTTTCCAAATTGCGCGCGAGCATGGGCGGAGTGGAGATCTTCGCGCACGGCGTGTTCCAACTGAACCCCGAGAAGGAAAGCGCCCTCGTCGCTCACCTGCGCCACGCTGAATTGTACGTCAGCGCTCCGCCGGTTGACGGCGTCTTTACGGCGCCCATCGATTTCCCGCCGCATGAACGTTGCGTTGAACTGGAGATCGACGTCGGCAACGGCGCCGCCTCGGCCACCGTCATTGGCGGCGATCTCACGCACGAATACGTGAGCGAGAACGCGGACTACCGCAGTTAAAGCGCGTCCGAACGCCGACTCCTCGCGGAACCGGGCTTACGACAGGCCGTCCGTTTCGCTGAAGCCGCACCACAGATTCATGATTTGCACCGCCTGGCCGCTCGCGCCTTTCATCAGGTTGTCCTCGGCGGCGGTGATCACGAAATTGCCCGTCCGGGGATCATGCGTCGCGGACATGTCGATCCGGTTCGTCCCGACCGTGTGCGCGGTGTCCGGCGTCTCTCCCGCGGGCAGCAAGTGTACAAACGGGCGGGCCGCGTAGGCGCTGCGCCAAGCGGCGTAAAGCGAGTCCGTCGTTGCGCCGGCGGCCGCCGGCACGGTTATCGTGGTCGCAATGCCGCGCCGCATCGGGGCAAGGTGCGGGTTAAACTGGATGACCGTGCGGGCCCCGGTATGCCGCTCAATCTGCTCCTCCACCTCGGCCAGATGCCGGTGTTTCACCAAACCGTACGCCTTGGTGCTCTCCGCCCGCTCCACGTAAAGAAAGGCTTCCTCCACTTTCTTGCCGGCGCCGCTGACCCCGCTGTAGGCATTCACCACGATGTGCTCGCGTGAAATCACGCCGGCTTTCAGCAGGGGAATCAGGGGGACGAGAATGCTCGTGGGATAACAGCCCGGCGCGGCCACCAATTTTGCCTCCGTCTTCCACGTGGGCGGGGTGAGCTCGGGCAGGACAAAGCGGGCGCTGCCCAGCAACTCCGGAGCATGATGCTGCCCGT
>JBEENF010000294.1:0-5235 GCA_041192325.1 Verrucomicrobiota bacterium | reverse complement strand
TCCGCGCCAATCTGACTGGCGAAGTCCTTGGGATCAAAGAGGGTCACCCGTTTCACCCCCGACCGCCCGGCCAGCAGTCCCGCCCAGAAGGTGGGAACATCATGCCCGAGGGAGGTAACCGCTCCAAGTCCAGTGATCACGACGCGACGGCCCTGGGGATGGTTTTCCATGAGCAGAGATTAGAAGCAGCAATCTCAGAAAACAAAAAGGCGTTCTGCCAAAAATTTCCACGCGGGAAACAGGCAGAACGCCAAAAATGAAGATAAAACCTTACGCGGTGCCGGCCTTCGCCTTGATGTAATCGGTCACCTGGCCAACAGTCTGAAGCTTTTCCGCATCGGATTCCGGAATTTCGCATTTGATCTCGTCCTTGAATTCTTCCTCAAAAGCCATGATCAACTCGACCGTGTCGAGGGAATCAGCGCCGAGATCGTCGAGGAAAGAGGCGGTCGGAGTAATCTGCTCTTCGTTTACGTTGAGCTGATTTACAATGATCTCTTTAACGCGTTGTTCGATGGTTTTTTGGTCGGCCATTTGACGGGAAAGGTAGCGGGACAGGGTCTGTGCGGAGAGTTCACATCGCCATGCCGCCGTCAACGGAAAAAACCTGTCCCGTAATGTAGCCGGCCTCCTCTGAACAAAGAAAAGTCGTGGCATGGGCAATGTCCGCCGCCTCGCCGAATCGCTTGAGCGGCACCGCTTCGAGAATTTTGGCGGAGACCTCAGGATTATGGACAAACTCACTCGTCATGTCGGTCTTGATGAAGCCGGGTGCGACGGCATTGACCGTAACGGTTCGCCCTGCAAACTCCCGGGCGAGGGTCTTCGTCAGTCCAATCATGCCCGCTTTTGCTGCGGAATAGTTCGCCTGACCGGCATTGCCCATGATTCCGCTCACGGAGGTAATATTGACGATTCTGCCCCAGCGTGCCCGCGTCATGGGCCGCCCCAGCAATTTAGTCCAGTGGAAGCAACTTGTCAGGTTGGTCGCGATGACGTCACTCCAATCGGCTTCGCTCATCCGAAAAAGCAGTCCATCGCGGGTGATGCCCGCATTGTTCACGAGGATATCAATTAGGGGAAATTCCTTCAGGAGCCCTTCGGCGGCAGCCGTGATGGCCGCGCCGTCAGAGACATCGACGGCGAGCGCCTTGGCCTTGCCGCCGCTGGCATTGATCGCCGCAGCGGTGGCTCCGCAGGATTCGGCCGATTTCGAAACACAGATGACGGTGACCCCGTGTCCGGCGAGCATTTCAGCGATGGCTTTGCCGATGCCGCGTCCGGCGCCCGTGACGAGGGCGGTGCGATTGTTAAAGGTGAGCATGCGAAGCGAAAAGTAGCGGTGGCCGATTCCACGGTAGCGAGTCGAAAATTGCCCTCTGGCAATGTCCGGCGGCCGTGAACCTTGGGCGAGACCCTTCCCCTCAATAAACGTCGCGTTGGTACCGCTTGTCCTTTTTGAGCTGCTTTACGAATTCCGCGGCTTGCTCCTGGGCCATGCCCCCATGCTGCGCGACAATTTCGTGCAGCGCCACGTCGACATCTTTGGCCATGCGTTTGGCGTCGCCGCAGACGTAGAAATAGGCGCCGCTCCGCAGCCACGCCCAGAGTTCGGCGCCGTTTTCCCGCATGCGATCCTGCACGTACACCTTGAGCAACTGATCACGGGAGAACGCCGTGTCGAAGCGCGCGAGTTGTCCCGCCGCCAGATATTTCTCCCATTCCTCCTCATACAGGAAGTCAGTGCCACGCCTTTGGTCGCCAAAAAAGATCCAGTTCCGTCCGGCGCCGCCCGCCGCCACGCGATCTTGGACAAAGGCGCGGAACGGCGCAATGCCCGTACCCGGCCCAACCATGATGCAATCTTTCGCGGGATCCTCAGGCGGGCCGAAATGCGAATGGGAAACAAAAACCGGAACGACGGACTGCCCCACCGGAGCGCGATCCGAAAGAAAAGTGGAGCACACCCCCACCCGCTCCCGACCGTTGGTGGCGTAGCGAACAATGGCGACCGTGAGGTGGACGTCCGTGGGAAACAGCCTCGGGGAGGAGGCAATCGAATACAGCCGGGGCATCAAACGACGCAAGTGGTCCACGAATTCCTGCGGCGTGAATGGCGCGCTGGGAAACTCCGCCAGAAGATCACCAAATTCTCTCTCTTCGAGAAACGAAGTCAGCAACTCCTTCGAGTCTGGCGCCAGCAGGCCTTCGAGTTTGGCTTTCTCCGCGGAATTCGTGACTTTCGCGGCGAGCACTTCCACGATCCGTCGCGTCGGTTTTGACAGCGCGAGTTTGGTCTCAAGCGCTTCCCGCAGGGGTATGGGCGAGGCCAACCGCAAAGCCGCGGGTGAAACGGGCTCGTCGCCGATCGCCCCCAGTTGCCGCAAAATGTCATTCACGTCTGCGGCGCGATTCGTGGGATAAATGCCCAGTGAATCCCCCGCCGTGTAATGCAGGCCGCTTCCGGCGAGATTGACCACCAAATGGCGCGTTTCCTTGGCGGAACCGGGCTTGTTAAGCAGTCGGTTTTCCGTGAGCTGGGCGAAAAACGGATAATCTTTGTGGTAGGCCTGAGCCGGAGGGTGCGGGGGCATGAACTAACGGCATGAAGTCTCCCGACCGCCACGCAGGCAAGTCGGTTTACGCGGGCTGGACCCTAAACCCGCGAAAGCCCCGATTTTCATGGCCTGAGTTAATGTGCACTCCGGAGCTTGCGCCACCCCGCGCTTCAACGGCACCTTTGGCCCGATGTCTGACCGTTCCGATTCCATTCGCCTGCAAAAGTTCATCGCCGATGCGGGAGTCTGCTCACGGCGGGCGGCCGAAGCTCTGATTGCACAGGGAGAGGTTTGGGTCAACGGCAAGGCCGCGGCGCTGGGACAAAAGATCACTCCCGGGGTCGATCGCGTGACCGTCAGCGGCAAGACGGTCCGGACCACCGCGCAACCACGCATCACCGTCGCGGTTCACAAACCGCGCGGACTGGTTTGCTCCAACGAGGACCCGCATCACGCCGCAACCGTTTTCGACCTCCTGCCGAGGGAGTTTTCCAAATTCCGCTTCTTTTGCGCGGGACGCCTCGATTTGGATAGTGAGGGGCTGGTCGTTCTGACTACCGATGGCGATCTAGCCCACCGTTTGATGCATCCTTCAAACGTCGTGGTGAAGCGATACCACGTCACCCTCAAACGCCCCTTTCCTGCATCCCGCCTGCTGCAATTGGTGCGTGGAATAGCGATCGAAGGGGAACGCATGAAAGTGGAACGCGCGGCCCTGATCAACGCCAAGCCGGACGAATCAGCGATTGATTTGGACGTGCACATGCACCACGGCAAAAAGCGCGAAATCCGGCAGCTTTTTACGGCGCTGGGCTTCGACGTGAAGCGCCTCCGCCGGTATCAAATTGGCGCCTTGCAGCTGAAGGGAATCCCATTGCGTGCCGGAAAGGTCCTTTCTAACAAGGACGTCGAATCGTTGTTCCATAATCCGCGGACGCCGCGCGCTGCGTTTGAAGCGTCCGCCACGACCACTCATACCAAGAATGAACTTTAAAATTAGCCGAAAGCTCCGCCTGCCTTGCGTCGCAACCTTGTTTCTTTCCGGATGCGCCACCCTCTTTGGCGCCCAGTTGACTGAAACCACGGCGGTACACACCAAACCCGATCGGTCATCCCCGGGAATCACTTTCTTTAAGGCTGGCACGGAGCCCGTGGGTATCCCAGGGGCCCTCGCCAGCACGCCCGCCGGATGGATGGCGGTCGAGGTGGACGGTCCTTTTGAGGCGTACATTGAGAACAAGGACCTTACCAAGAGTCTGGATGTGAAACCCGGAACGGCTCTTCGCCTCGCCCCCAAATCAGACGCCGGGGTGCTCGCGATCGCGGATAAAAATGATAAAACATCCATCACCGGCCTGCGGGGGAAGTGGACGCAAATCAGCTTGGAGAAAAAACTAATCGGCTTTATCGAGGTCGGCAACGCCGCTGGCCAAAGTGCTCCGATTGCGACCGCCTCCTCCAGTCGCCCGCCTCCGGACGCTTCGCCCTCGGCGGCGCCGATGGCTCCAGCTCCCGTCGCGCCGGGTGCGTACGGTGTGGCGAGCGGCGGACAAGCGGCCGCAATGGTGAACCTCGGCGACGGCGGTGGAAGCTCGTTGCCCCGGCAGTTTGCCGGACAATTCGTCTCCACCCGGCGGGCGTTTACTCCGCGTCGTCCTTACGATTGGGCCCTGCACGACAACGCCGGGAAGCGCTATGCCTACCTTGATGTTTCAAAGCTGCTGCTCACCGAACAAATCGAGAAATATGCCGGCCATAACGTCGTGGTGTTTGGGGCCGCCAGGAGCGCGCCCGACGGCCGCGACATCGTGATCCAGGTCGAGACGCTTCAGTTGAAATAACCCGCAACCGGGCCCGTTTTCTCCACCTAATTGCGCCCGCGTTCTTCCACCGCCTGATCGCGTCGCTCATGGAACTCATCGACGGAAATAAAATCGCTGCCAGCATTATTGACGAGTTGCAGCGCGAAGTAGCGACCATCCCAGGTCGCAAACCCTGCCTGGCGCTGGTCCGGGTCGGGGAAGATCCCGCTTCCGTTTCTTATGTGACGAAAAAGGAAAAAACCGCCGCGACGATTGGAGTCACCAGTCGAATCATCCTCCCACCGTTGACGATTTCGGAAAGCGAACTTTTCCAGTTGATTGATGAGCTTAACGCGGATGCCAGCGTGGACGGGATCCTCGTTCAATCTCCTTTGCCAAAACACATGGACGAGGTGGCGGTATTTCGCCGCGTGGCGCCGCATAAGGACGTCGACGGTTTCAACACGCTGAACCTCGGCAAAATTGCGCAAGAAGACGACACCGGCTTCGTTGCCTGCACCCCCGCGGGAATTATGGAACTGCTGGCGCGTTCGGATGTGGATCTGAAAGGCAAACACGTCGTGGTACTTGGCCGTTCGTTGATTGTCGGAAAACCGGTGGCCTTGCTCGCCCTCCAAAAGAGAGCCGGCGCCAATGGCACGGTGACGATCTGCCACTCCGGGACCACGAACCTTGCCGTCCTGACCCGTCAGGCGGATGTGCTTATCGCCGCGATTGGCCGCCCCGGCTATGTCACCGGCGCCATGGTAAAGCCGGGAGTCGTGGTTATCGACGTGGGCATTAACCGGGTGGCCGACGCTTCCAAAAAGTCGGGCTACCGCTTGGTGGGCGATGTGGACTTTGCCTCGGTTGCG
>JBEENF010000293.1:0-5241 GCA_041192325.1 Verrucomicrobiota bacterium | reverse complement strand
GGGCAAAGACAGATCACCTCGCCGCGTTTCAGCGCTCCCACCGCCGTTCGGATCGCCTCCATGGGACGCTCGGTGGCGACGGGGATGCACCCCGTGATATCAAAACAAAAATCGAAAAACGCATTATGGCGCAGTCCTTTGTATCCAACGAAACGAATGGGACGGGGACAGGCCAGTTGCAGCACCACCACATCGACATACGAGATATGGTTGGTGATGAGCACCACGCCGCCGGTGGCAGGAAAATGTTCCTTTCCGCTCGCGCTCACGCGATACAGCGCCCGAGCCAACAAGGTGACGAACACCTCAATGAAGTATGGCAGCATCGACCGGCGACGAAAGACGGAGTCCACCATGGGTGGGAATTTATGCGGTGGAATACAGATGGGATTCAACCCGGATCTTTTTTACGCGTCTGCGACCGCGCCAAACGCGATCTTGGGGAAACCGCCCCTTAGTGCCGCAGAAACGCATGGGCCGACCAGGCAAAGACGCAAGCCAGCGCCAGCAGCGGGCGCAGACGAAGGGCCCGCACCGACGGAGGGTCTCGTCGCAAGTGGTTCCTGTAATGCTGGTCGCCACAAACAGCGCACCGACCCAAGCGGTGTCGTGCTGCCGATTCCGGTATTTTCTCCACCAGCCTACCAAGGTAAATCGGGTCGAGCGCAAATATCTGACGGTCTTCACCACAAGCGGAACCAGAATGATGAGAACGGCCAGTGACTCGATGAACATAGTGAGCACCAGACATCGTTGCCATTAACACCTGCTGCAAATTTTGAGTGACCAGTGCTCCGCACGACTGGCGGTCTGGGGCATGGCGAGCCGCGACGGAAAACCCGCTTCGAGAAATGCTTCCCGCTATTGCCCCGCCCGCCGGACACAGCGAAAACTTGACTCCGACTGATTTCCGAACCTACCGGGCCGGTAAGCGCGACGCTTCGGCATCGCTCAGCCTTTCCCAGCGGGTGAGAGTGGTGGCTCGGGCAGTAGTACTCCGGACGTGGTCAAACGCAAATCAACCGTCAGAGCGCGGAAACCAGGAAAATCGAACTCCAATCGCCGCGGATCACGCCGATGGCGTTCAACTTCGCGCAACGCGCACTCAATTTCATGCGATAGACTCGGACGGTCGGTGCCGTATACTCGGTATTTTAACTCCGCTCGCGTATAGGGTAGCCGTCCACTGTCTTGACCCTTAACCCACGCCGCCTCCGAAACTGACGGATCACGTCCGCACAAATACCAAGCCTCGATCGCCGGCACCGCAACGCCAACGCCGCGCAAAACGCGGTCGCGACCGTTCGCCTTGGGCAGTTTTTTCGTGGCTTGGCGAAAGACCGCGCGAATTTGGCACATGCGGCATTGCGGATGAAAATATCCGGGCATCTCGTGCTCTTCCCCGTGCACTACGGAATCATCGGAGTCCACCACCACCACGAGAGCGTCGGCGCGAGTGTTGAAATGCAAATGCCGGATCACTGCCGGAAGAACTTGGATCACATTGGGCCAGCCTCGCGCGCGAAACCCTGGCGCCACCAGTTGGACTGGCGCGCCTCGCACCGCCTCAACGAGTACCCGCAGCGCCGTTTCATCGGCCGGCGATTCGCTCAACAACGCGAGCTTCATTTCTCCTCCGGCACGCCGCCCAGGATGCCGCTGAACCACATGTCTCCGAGGGAGCCCTCCCGTAGAAGTTCCGGCAGATCCTTGCGATCAACCAGTCGCTCGAAGTGAGCAGCTCTGCCGTGCTTGTGGGAGATGACCACTTCTTCCGGGTGCTCCCGAAACAGGTCGAGGAGATAAGGTGAGTGAGTCGTGGCAATTATCTGCGTCGGCGGCCGGTCGAGCCCAAAAGATTTCGGATAGCTTAACCGATAAAGCAGGTCGCGAACTTCGCGCAGCATCCGGGGATGAATTCCTCGGTCGACCTCCTCAATGCATATTAACCGCGGCGGGGACGGTTCGAACGCGAGGGCGAGCAGCGCCAGCAGATAGAGCATGCCTTGGGACAGCTCGTTCGCCGGCAGCAGGCCGCCTTCCTCCAATTCGAGGGCGAGTTCGACGTGGTCGTCAGGCCGACTCACCAATTCGAGCGAGCGGAACTCGGGGGAGATACGCAGCATCTCGGCCGTCAGGCTGGCAAAGGCCTCGGGATCGCGCTCCTTGATCCGGGCAAACACCGCTGCAATATCACCGCCATCGCCATTAAGCTCCTCCCCTTCGGCGCGAGCAGACGCGACGCCCATGGCGTTGTGATCGAGCACGTAGCTTCGCAAGCCCATCAGTTCCGTGCGAAGTTCCGCCCAACCCGCCGCGTGAGAGGGAACAATTTCCATGAAATCGCACATCACCTCGGAAACACAGCGCAGGCGCGCCGCAATGGCTTCGTGCGGCGGCAGGAAATGGAATTCGATCTCCGGCCCCGACTGCAGACTCGCAATGTGCGATTCCCCCGGCGGCAGCTTCGAAAACGTGCGCAACATCAGCAGCGCTTCGATGAGACTCGATTTCCCACTCCCATTCGGCCCGATTACTAGGTTGAACGGCGACAGCGTAAGGCTCGTGGCGCGGAGGGCCTTGAAGTTTCGAAAAGCAACCGAGGCGATCACATCCTCAACTTGCCGGTCGTCACGTTGTGATGCAACTCAAGCGTGTTTCCTCGGCAGGCGGACAACCTCATCCGCCTGAACCGCACCCCAGACCCGATCGCCGCTGCGCAACGCCTCGCCCAAGGGTTCCCCCGTGGCTGAGATCGCCACAAGCCGTGTGCCAGCGGAGGTCTCGAGCACCAGCCGGTCGTTTGCGCCTTGGAACACTCCCTCTTCGACCCGTGCCTCGAACGTATTTTGGCCCGCGAGCGGAATTCTCGTCACTCTTATCTTTTCGGGGCGAATGACCACCTGCGCATTGGCCACTTCGTCTGGCCACACCGCCGCAGGCAAATACAAGACCAACCCGCCTGCCAGGCGCACGCCGATTTCTGTTCCATTCCGCATTACCACTTGCGCTTCGAGCAGGTTGGCCTGGCCAATAAACTCCGCCGCGAAAGCAGTGGCCGGCCGACGGTAGATCGCCTGAGCGCTGTCGAGCTGCTCAATGCGACCTTCGTGCATCAGGGCGATCCGATCACTCATCGTCAGGGCTTCCGCCTGGTCGTGCGTCACAAGAACGAATGTCGTGCCGAGGCGCCGCTGGAGCTGCTTCAGCTCGAGCTGCATCGCGCGGCGCAATTGCGCATCCAAAGCGGCCAGCGGCTCGTCAAGGAGCAATACTGCGGGTCGCGGAGCCAGCGCCCGCGCCAACGCGACACGCTGTTGCTGCCCACCTGAAAGCTTATGGGGCAGGCGATTTTCGAGACCGCCCAGGGATACCAAGTCAATCGCCTCATTTACCCGCGTCGCGATTTCCACCGACGGCAGCCGTTGCATCCGCAGTCCGAAGGCGATATTGTCCCGCACGGTAAGATGCGGAAACAACGCATAAGATTGAAAAACCTGGTTAACGTGACGGCGGTAAGGAGGCAGATTGGTTACATCGACCCCATCCAAGCAAACGCCCCCTTTTTCCGGCTGCTCAAAACCGGCGATTAACCGCAGCAACGTGGTTTTGCCACAACCTGAAGGCCCCAGGAGCGTGAGAAACTCTCCGGCGCGCACCGTCAGACTTACGCTCCGCACGGCAGCAATGTTGCCAAATAATTTTGTGACTTCCCTTAATTCTACGGCGGCTCTCATGGGCGGGCCTCCGCTGACCGTTTGCTCCGGCGCTGTAACCACCCGTAGACGCCGGCGAAAAGTAATAGGAAAACCACCCCTAGCGCCGCGCCGAACGGTTTGTCGCGCGCTTGGCCGACAAACTGATCCTGAATGACATTGCCGATCATGGGGACGCGCGCTCCACCCATGAGATCAGTGATCGCAAACATCCCGATCGCCGGCACAAACACCATGAGAACTCCCGCCAGTAAACCGGGACGGGTCAAGGGAAGCACGATTGCGACAAAACTGCGCCACGGCCCGCACCCAAGGTCATGCGCGGCTTCGAGTAGCGCAGGATCAAGTTTCTCGGCGCTCCCGTAGAGCGGAAGAATCATAAAAGGCAAGTAAGCGTAGACGAGACCCACCATCACGGCGAAAGGTGTATAAAGAACTTCCAAGGGGATGGCGATGAGCCCGGCGGAAAGCAGAAACGCATTCAGCACGCCGTCCGATTTCAGAATGACGATCCAGGCATACGTGCGAATGAGAAAGCTCGTCCAAAACGGGATCATGACCAGGAATAGCAATAGCCGCCGCCATTTTAAAGAGGCCCGGGCAATGAACCACGCCACCGGATAACCTAGTATCGCGCAAATTATGGTCGTGAGCGCCGCATAGGCCGCGGAACGACCGAAAATTCGGGCGTATACGGGATCGCAAACCCGGCGGTAGTTCTCCCAAGAAAACGCATAAACGATACGCCCCAGCTCATCTCGTTCCGCGAAGCTGTAGACGACCAGAATACCTGCGGGCACGACAACAAATGCGATGAGCCAGAGAACGAGCGGCGCGAAAAGCAGCAACGCAAGATGACCGGTCGCGGTCCGCGTCTTCGATCCGTGGGTCATACCCGGGCGACTCTCATCGGGCGCTTTTAAGATCCGTCATGAGTCTGTCGATGTCAGCCGCGGATTTGCCGATGTCGCGGAAGGGCTGAAACTTTTCCAAATGAGGATAACTTGCCTGATTTGAAAGCTGAGCCGCCGACAAGAGTTTTCGCGCTGCGAGGTTGGGGTTGGTGTAGGGGAACTCATCGGAGATCCGCCTCGCGACGTCCGGCCGGAGCACGTAATCGAGAAATTGATGCGCCGCATCGATATTGCGCGCCGTAGTTGGAATCGCGAGCAGATCCACGAAGGGGTGTGCCCCCTCCTCCGGCAACACGTAGACGAATTTGGGGCTGTGCTCGATCAGGCGTGCCGCTTCGCCACTCCACACCACGCCCAAATCCACGTCGCCGTTCAGCAACGGCGTTTTCGGACTGTCCGAGTCGAACACTTTGATTAGCTTCAGCCATTCCGCTATCAGGGGCTTAACCTGCGCCAGATTGGCGGGCGTCACGGCATTCTGATCGAGGCCCAGCGTAACCAGGGCCCAACTGACGATTTCACGGTTGTCGTTCACCACGACAATGCGGTTTTTAAATCGGGGCTGGAAGACGTCGCGAAATCCCCGAATCGGCTGCTTCACGACGTCCCGA
>JBEENF010000292.1:0-5244 GCA_041192325.1 Verrucomicrobiota bacterium | reverse complement strand
ATTTGACGCTGAAGCGCAGATGCGGGCGGGCCTCGGGTTTGCCGTCGTCCGCGTTAACCACCGTGGCGCAGTCGGTTTTGGGGCGAAACATCGGAACGCAATGCAGGAAGCCGTGGACCGCATCCCGGTCGATGACGTGCTGGCCGCCATCGCGTGGCTGGGCCAGCGGCATAAATTCGACCCACGCCGCTGGGCGACGATGGGCGAGGGGTTTGGTGGGTATTTGGCGCTCCGGGCCACGCAATTGCACCCCGAGGTGTTTCGCTGCGCCATTGCGATCGATGCACCGCTTGACCTGGAAGCCTGGCTGCGTCCGCCGTTGCGCGAGATCGAAGCCGGACCGCAGATGGACTTTACCCAGGAGGTGCACCGCGCGTTTTTTCGGCGCGGCGCCACTAGCCTGGCGGATACGTCGGTGCTGCGTTCCGCGGCGAAATTGACGAAGCCGGTTTTCCTAATCGTGAACGCGCAGCGCCGCGATGAGATCACGCTGGAGAACAGCCGCTTGCGGTCGGAGCTCAAGCGGCTCGGCCGGGCGCCCGACTACCTTGAAGTGCAGGAGGATTACGCGCTGCGTTTGCCCATGGCCCGCGCCCGCGCGTTCCGAAAGATCGAGGAGTTTTTTAATCTTAATCTCTACGATTATAAAGTGAACGTAGGTGAAGTGAAGGAACTCAAATGATCCGCGTTTCATTTTTGCCGCGCGGGGCAACTTCCTGCCTGAAACGCGTTTTCGCGATCGCTTTTCTGCTGGCCCTTGCCCGACCGGGTTTGCGCGCGGCGGGGGCGGTTGAGGTGCCCGTCGGGCCGGTGATTGAACTGCCGCCCATGATTGTCGCGGGTTCCGCCAAAGGTCCGCCGTGGCTATACGCGCAGACGAATGTAGGCGAGTTTCTGTCGCGCTGCTCCGCGTCGACTACGCGGCAGTTTATTGAAACCCGCCAGCGCCTCGTGCACGTCTTGCAGATTCTCGTGCCGGAGGAGTTTTTCGTGCGGATGGATGTGCCCGGGGTAACGATCCTCGACGCCCAAGGCCGCTCGGCGAGCAACGACGCGGTGGTGCAGGAGATGATGAAGCAGGAGGGCCGCGGGAATCGCCCGCCCGACTTCAATCCCGCCGAGGGAGGTCGCGGGCGCGGCGGCGCCCGGCCGCGCGTGCAATTTCTCCCCAATCTGCGCCTCGAGGATCGCGACACCACGGCGCTCTTTGCATTTCTCGACGAAAATAATTTCGATGGTTCGCGTCTGTTTCTGTCCCCGGACTTCGTACGGTTTCTCCTGGCGCGGCGAACCCCGATGCTGCCTCCTTGGTTGATCGAGGGAATCATGGCGATTTACGTTCAAGCGAACATGGCCGGCGATCCCATCGTGATTCGTCCCTTCGAATGGCTCTCCGTCGCCGAGAGCCAGGGGTTGGAGCGCGACCCGGAGCGGCCGCGCACGCTTTTTGCCATGCCGGATCTGTTCAAGCCGGACACCTGGCGAGCATCGGAGGAAGACGGGCGGCGCATCAAGGTATGGCAGGGGCAGGCGGCGTTGTTTTTTCGCTGGGCTCTTGACCCCCGCAACGCGGGCGCGCGCGACGCATTCTGGAAATTTGCCCGCCGCGCGAGTGAAGAAGCGGTGACGGAGGTGATGTTCGAAGAATGCTTTGGCTTCGGTTATTCTGAAATGCGCGATCGCTTGAGCGACTACCTGCCACTGGCGGTGAAGAACCCGCTGCGGATCCCTCGGGGCAAGCTCCCGCGCCTGCCGCGCATTGAAGTCAATCCGGCGAAACCGGCCCAGATCGCGCGCTTGCGGGGCGAGTGGGAGCGAATGGAAATTCCCTTCGTGAAAGCGCGGCATCCGGAGTTCGTCAGCCGTTATACCGACCAGGCGCGACGCACACTGCATCGCGGGTTGGAGCAGGGTGAAGCGGACCCGCGCGTGGTCTCATCGCTGGCTTTGTGCGAGCTTGATGCAGGCAACGAGCAGGAGGCTCGGCCTTTGCTGGAACGCGCCGTCGCCGCGCAAGTGGCTCGGCCGCGCGTCTACTATGAGCTCGCGCGGCTCCGCTACTTGGAACTCACGACCGGACAGCCGGCTGAAAGGCGGTACTCGCCGCAGGAAATCGAACCGGTGGTGAGCCTGCTCCGCATTCCCCTGAAACAGCAGCCGCCTTTGCCGGAAAATTATCTGATGCTTGCGCAAACCTGGCTATTTTGCACCGGTGCGCCACCGGCGGAAGATTTTGCGACCCTGCAGCAGGGAACGAACCTGTTTTTGTGGCGCCCAATCCTGGCCCATCGTGTGGCCCTCTTGAATCTCGCCCACGGGCGTATCGCCGAGGCGCGCGCGATCCTGGCAGAAAGCATGCAGCGGACGAATGATCCGGCGGTGCGCTCGTCTCTGGCCGAGATGCAGGCTTTCATCGACCGGCCCAAGCCCAGGTAGAGAATCTGCGGAGCGTGGGGAAGGAGTTGGTCTGGTTTACGCCAATAGCCGAAGCACTTTTTCGCCCGCATCGTCAGGTCGCTCGCATTCGATGGCTTTCGTGCGACGCAGAGCGCAAAGCGATAGAGTTCCGCATCGTGATCTCCGACCGCCGGATGAAGGAATTTCGCTCCTCCTGCCGGGTCGGCTTCGCGGTTGCTGCGGGTGCGACCAGACCGTTGCCCCGCGGTAGCCTATTTCAACTCCGCCAGCACTTGTGCGGCGGTGGTCCGGCCACCGTGCGACTTGCCTTCGTCACGCGGTGGCGATGAACGGGGGAACTGGAACGTCGAGCGTGGCGGCGATGGCGCGGAGCAGTTCGGCTTCGGGAATTCGAACTTCGCCGTCGGCTCCGACGATGTAGGCGGCGGCCACAAGGGTGCGCTGTTTGATCGGTCCGCTCGCTTCGGCCAGTCGCTCGAGCGCCGTATCCAGAGCCGCGAACGTGGCCTTGGACTCATCGATGTAGAGGAGTTGCGACTCGATCAACTTGAGCTGCGATGCGCCGGCCGCGAAAGCGGCGGGCGCGGCGGAAACATCCTTGACCGCCACCCGCGCCAGCACCGAGAGCACCACAGAAATCTCGGCCGCGACAGCAGTGAACGAATGGAAATGTATTTTAATGGCGCCGGGTTTTTTTCCCAGCTCCAGCGTGCGAATCAGCAGCTTTTGCAACGCGAACTCGAACGCCGATACCCTCTCGTCGGCGTGAACGAGTTCGTCGAGAAGATCCAGAAACGGCGACAAGGCGGAGGGTGGAAGCCGGCGGATCGACGGCAACGCAAGCTGGAGCAAAGGGAGTTTTTGCGCGGGGTTCAGTCGGACGAGGTCGGGCTCGAGTTCGCGCAGGGTTCGCGCGGTCCCGGCTTTACCCCGCGTCGCAATTAGCTCGTGCTGGCGCGCCCGCAGCGCGGATTCGCGGTCCAGCAGCAGTCCATACACGAGAATCTCAGCCTCGGTCGACCGCGCTGCCGTGGTGAGACGCGCCGGAATGTTTTCGAGCAGGAGATGAGCGTTCTCGAGTTGCGCGGACGTGACAGTTCCGACCGACGCCACCGCGGCCAATGCTGCGTCGGGGACGAACCGGTCGGGCGGAGAATAGCCGCCGGTACTCTGGGGAGCAGCGCGGCCGGCCAATTTCGGGGGAGAGAGCCCGGCCTCGACAAAGGATTCACGTGCGACATCAACCACTTCTGGCGGCTCGAAGAATTTGCCGTCAAAATTCGCGTCGATGGCGCTAATGCGTTGCTCGAGTGGCGGGTGGGTCGACCAGAGCCCGGTGATGCCGGAGCGGAATGCCTGCGCAAAAAAGAAATGGCCCATGGCGTGGCTTTGATTTGCCTGCAGGGAGGAGCCGAGCGCGTAGCCGCCGATCTTGCGCAATGCGCCCACGAGCCCGGAAGGATTGCGCGTGAACTGGACGGCGGAGGCGTCGGCGAGGAACTCACGCTGGCGCGAAACCGCGGCCTGGATCATGCGGCCGAAGAAATAACCCACATACCCGATCACGAGCAGAGCGAGCCCGATCAGCATGATTGCGACGAGGGCTCCGCCGCCGTTCTTCCCTCGCGTGCGAACGCCACGCAACGACCACAGGATGCCGCGGCCTCCCAACCCAAGTACCAATATCCCGAATACCAGGGCAGTAATGCGCAGATTAAGCCGCATGTCGCCGTTGAGAACGTGGCTGAATTCGTGGCCGACCACGCCCTGGAGTTCATCCCGCGTGAGCTTGTCGAGCGCGCCCCGGGTGACCGCGATGACGGCATCACTCGTCGTCAGTCCGGCGGCGAAGGCGTTGATCCCCGATTCATTTTCCAGAATGTAGGTCGCAGGAACGGGGGTGCCGGAGGCAATGGCCATTTCCTCCACGACGTTGAGGAGCCGGCGCTCCTTGATGTCCGCCGTGTGTGGATCCACCTGGCGTCCGCCGACGCTCTCCGCCACCGCGCCTCCGCCGGACGAGTACTGTTTCCATTTGTAGAGCGAAGCGAGCCCGACGACCGCAGCCGTGCCGAAGACAACTCCGGTAAAAATCTGCGGATCCCACCAGCGCGTGGCCGCCGCGTTCTCCGGCCGGACCGCAGTGCTTTGGGAATTTCCCTTGTTCGATTGCGCATGATCGCCGCGCGCGGCAGACCCAAGAATAATGATGCCCGCGAAATAGCCTGCCCCCACCGTTCCGAGCACGGCCAGGACGAAAAGCAGCACCAGCCAAGTGGTTCGCTTTTTGGCGCGAGTCTGAGCCTCAAAAAAGTTCACGACAAGGAGGGTGGCGAAACGGCGCCAGTGTGGTGCGGGACTCAGCTCTCAAGGCGGGCAGGTCATGGCATGCCCGCGGCATCGGTATTCGCGCCCGCTCAGGTGAAACTCACCTTCGGCGCCGTTCGCTCGGACGGATCATCAATTTTGAAAAGCTCGGCCGGCTGAAACCCAAACATTCCCGCAAAAAACACATTGGGGAAGACCTCGCGCGAGGTGTTATAGCTCATGACGCTGTCGTTATACGCCTGACGGGCGAACGAAATCTTGTTTTCGGTCGACGTGAGCTCTTCCGTCAATTGGAGCATGTTTTGGTTCGCCTTCAAATCCGGGTAACGCTCCGAGACGACCATCAAGCGCGAAAGCGCCCCGCTCAGGCCCGACTCCGCGGAAACAAGTCCTTTCATGGCATTTCCGTCCGCGGGATTGGCCGCCGCGGTTTGGGAGGCCGCGAGCGCAATGTTGCGAGCCTTGATGACTACCTCGAGGGTTTCCCGCTCGTGCTTG
>JBEENF010000291.1:0-5256 GCA_041192325.1 Verrucomicrobiota bacterium | reverse complement strand
CCGGCGGCGGCTCTGGCTTTGTCGAGTGCCTCCGCATGGCGGGCGCGACGGAGTTCGACCATCGCCCACGTCCACGCGAGCATCGGCGAGACTTGCGGTCGCATGGCGTGGGATAGGAGAAGCACGGCCGCTTCGTCCGCCCGATTCATGTAAACCAACACGGCCGCGAGATCGCCGACGACCTCGGGCGTGGCGGAGCCCAACTCCACGGTGCGCCGCATGGCGGACTCCGCCTCCCGCCAGCGCAGCGCACCGCCATACGCTTTCCCGAGGCTGTGCCACACCCCCGGCAACTCGGGGGCGAGCTCGGCCGCCTGCTCCAACTTGAGTAGCGAGCCGGCGCGGTCGCCCGCATGTTCCAGCGCGGTCGCCATCGCGATCAGGGGTGCGATGCGGCGGACCGCAGCCGCTTGCTTCTCCGGGACCAATCCTTTCAGCGCGGCCGGGCCTTGCTGCGCGGCGTGCGCGGCCTCACGCCACCCGGCCAACTGGGCGTGACGAAGCTCGTTCCATTCGACGAACGTGCCGCGCGTATGCACGACATACAATTCTGTCCACGGGGAGACAGATTCCGATTGCGAGAGGAAGACCCAAAACGGCTGGTCGGAGGGATGCTGACCCGCGGTCACAAAGATGCGGACAAATGCGTCGCGCGGGAACGGTTGGTCGCCGACACCGAGGCTGCGTGCGTAGCCCGACACCGCGCGCCGGATGCGGTCAAACGCCTCGATCAGCTCGTTCAGCAATTCGTGATCGATGGCGAGGGCTTTCTGAATTTCGCGGCGCAGCTGCAGCGCCGCGTAGTGCTGCCGGAGTTGGGCAACGAAGCTTTGGGATTTCGGCGAAGGGTGCTTTGCGTCAAGCAACGCCCCCATCCGCCGGATTGTGCCGGCTCCGGGAATGGCGGGCTTCTTTCCCATGACGCGATCCAGCGGGCTCTCCGTCGCGCCGAGCGTCTCCGCAAATTTGTCCCGCTTCAGGCCGGAAGCCGCGACGAGGTTGCCGATCCATTTTTTGGCGGATGAATCGTCGGCCCAACTCGGATGCGGGTCGCAGGTTTCGCGCTGCATGTGCCGGCCGTCGAGCACGTCCATCGCTCCGGCCCGGACCGCGAAATTAACCGTGAGGAGCCGGGCGAGATTTCTTTTGAAGAGTTCCGGATCGAGCGCGATGTTGGCGAGCAGGTCGGACATGTGCTCGTAGCTTGAGGCCAGCGCGCCAAGCCCGTCGGCCGTGCCGCCAGGCACCTCGTGGAAAGGCAGCCACCCGAGGCGCGAGAGGGCGTCGGCGACAGCGGTGAGAAGTTCGCGCTTGGTCGCGTCCTTCAGTAAATCCCCCTGGGAGTAGCGGTGCGTCGTGCCGTCGATTCGCAGCGTTTCCAGAAGCTGGAAAGAAGGCGGGTTTTCGTCGTAGGTCTCGGGCAATTGCAGTGCTTCGACAAGACTCTTGATAATGCGGCCGAAGGGTGGAAGCGGCCGGATGCCGGCGAAGGTTTTGCGTTCCGGAGTCATTTGGATGGGACGCGGCCTCCGACCGCTGGGGGAATCGGAGGCCGCGGAATGGGAACTCAGTCTTCCTGATCTTCCCCGTCGTCGGGACGGCCGTCTTCCCCTCGCGATCCCCAATACTCGTCGTTGTTTGGGTTCAGCTGGTTGGCGTGGTTGTCGAGATCCGCCTGACTGCGATCGCTGTCGTCGTCGCGGGGACCGTGGGTTTGGAGGTGACTCATGGCATTAACGAGGCTAACGTTGCTCCCGTCGGTGCGGTCCGACCGGAGCCGCACCCGAGAGTGAGAAAAAGATACCACGGTGCGAGATTCGCCTCAGCGTCCGGTTTTCCACAAATTCATCGGCAGGGATGGGGGCATCGTAAACCCGTATTCCTGGGCTGCCATGGGTGATCGAAAGAAGACGCGGGCGCTCTTCGAAAACCTCACTGCCCGCCGCCCAATTGTGTCACGCCCGTCAAGCTCCTCCTCGCTGCGCTGCGGTCCAGCTTGACGGGCGGGACGGAGGGCGGCTGTTCCGGGCAGTCGAGGTGTGGCCGTGTGATTCTACAACAACCGGAGCAATCAGCGGAGCTTTGCACCACGAGGCTTCAGCACCTATGCCCACCTAATTGGCACATTTTGGCCTTCGCCTCATCCTTAGGAAATACATGGGCAAGGAATCCGAACCTTAATGGGGCCTCAATTTCAACACGACGAACTTTGGGCTACTCGACCCTTACCGATTCCCTTTGTCCCTCGACGTTCTGACGACCGCAGCGCTCCCTTAGTTGGACGCCTGCGGTGGAGGAATGAAGTGAATCGGAGTATTTTCCCGACTATTACCGGTGGACTAGGGCCTGAGGATTCACACGATAGACGGCATGCCACAATGCACAGCACCAGTTCGGGGCCACACAGGCGGCGGCGCAGCGAACTGCCCTGCGTGCCGTGGTCGCTCTGGCCGCTACGGCGGTTACAGCAGCTATGACAGCTACCCCAGCTACGGGTCATATTCGTCGTCCCCGTCCTACCCACCGCCGTCTAGCAGTGGTGGGGGCAGTGGAGGCGGGGGCGGCGCAAGGCCGCGCTGGTCGCGAGCAGGTTCGACAGTGGTTTACACGGTTGTCGAGGTGCAAACACTCACGCCGATCCGGGAAACGGTCGAGAAGCGAGCGTCCCTGCCTGACCTTCGGGACGTTTTTCTCTGCCACGCGTGGGAAGACCGGCAAGGGGCCGCCAAGGACCTAAACGATTTACTCGTGTCGCGCGGTGTCTCGGTCTGGTTCAGCGAGAATGACATTGCTCTCGGCGAGCCGTTTATGCGCGCTATCGACAAGGGCTTGGTAAAGTCGCGAGTCGGAATCGTGCTAGTTACCCCTGCGATGCTGAAGAGCCTTCCAGCCGGGGGTGTCGCAGACAAGGAGCTTTCGGTGCTCCTACGGCGTGACCAGCTCGTTCCCATCATGCACGGCGCAACGTATGACGATCTTGGGAAAGTCAGCCTCATGCTCGCGTCACGAAATGGCCTAGACACTGCGGGTTCACAAATGGCAGTTGTCGCGGACAAGCTCGCCGAACTGGTCAAGGTTTAGCTCTAGTCCGCTCCTTCCGCTTACGCCCTAGCCACGCAGTAATAGTTTCGAATGCGAAAGCCTACGTTGCGTTATCGGCCGGTGCGAGACGCACGGTTGTTCAATCCGACAAGGAAATATTCTCAGGTGAATTGGGCGTCGTTTCCTGATGTCATCAGACAGTTCAAGAAGCAGCTCCGAGCGTGGTATATCGCGCCTGCGCGGGTGCTGATGGCCAGCAGCGGCCACTACTCCTTTGCCGCCCTTTCGGTCACGTGCACCTTAATAGATACCTTGTCCCAATTCTACTACGGTCGTGAACAAGGGACGAGATCGCTTTTCCTCAAATTTTGCCGCACCCAGCTACCTCAACTCCGCGGCCGGTTCGTGCACGGCATTCCCTTCCGGCAACGGAAAAAAGTGATACTGCTTCGCGATCCGGCGGCAGCACTATACCATGGAGTCCGGTGTGGCGTAGTGCATGAGGCTCATCCGAGCCTTTTCACTGCTATTTCTGGAACCGGTAGAATCTGGACTCTTCATCCTTCGGGACTGGCGGAATTCAGCCGCAATGGTCGGAATTTTGCGCCATGTCCGACCGTGGTTTTCGACCCAGGACCGCTGCTGGAAGCCACTACTGAGTTCCTTCGCAAATATCTTTCCGATCTTCAGGGGGCCGGGCCAGCAAATCTCAGATTGCGGCGGAAGTTTGCGCGGAAGTTCTATCAATCCTTTGGAATCAAGGTGTGATCACAAACTAGGATCTCCGCTGTTACCCCAAGTCCCGTGTCGCCCATTTCAAACAAATCCTCGGGTGCGCAGTTTGAAAATGAACAAATCGTCGCTCCCGAGGCGAAGCGTTTGCTTCGAAAGACGCGTCCGATTTACCTGCTTCCGAAAGGACGATCCGAGCGAGACCTCAAGGCTCTTGGGAGTGGTTTCTTCCTCCGCTACCTAAATCGAACGGTGTTGGTTACGGCATCCCACGTAACCCGTGAGCTGGAATTCGGTGACCTCTATGTGCCGACCACAGGAGGCTCCATCGAATCGATTGGAGGGCGTTTTTACCACACGGGTTTGCGAAGCCAGCCGGCTGAAGCGGATCGTATTGACCTGGCCTTTATCGAACTCCCCACGGAACTCGCAGCCCGGCTGCCGCGCGACGATTATTTTACCGCCGCAGAGTGTGACGTCGCGGACAGCTTCCATGAAAAATCCCACTACCTGATATGTGGATGGCCGGGAAAACGAAACCAACCCAACCCTTGGAAGCCGGGGAGTCTTCCACGGGCTCCGATCTCGTATCTTGATTCAGCCCATCCGCCAGCCGCCTACGCTAAATACGACCTGTCCTCTTCCACTCACTATGCCGTGCGCTTCGACCCGAAGCGGGTTATGGACGATCAAGGGCGCCTCATCCGACCGCCACTGCTGTTCGGGGTCAGCGGAAGTCCCTGCCTTTTCTTTCATCGGTATGCGTCTAGGACGGACTTGCAGACTCTACGGATACCCAAGCTCGTGGGCGTGACCATTGAGGTTGAGAAGGACGCTGTAGTTGCGACTCGGATTTCACTACTTTTCCACCTCCTCAAGAAATGCTTCGAGCCATCACAAACCGGCGCGCGGGATTTGACCGGTGATTGAAATCGACCGGAAAATTCGCGGATTTCAGGGGAAGAAAAAACGGCTGACGCGAACCATTGCCGAGATCGTTCAAATCGCTGAGATTCATTGCTACCTATTTTTCAGCAAGTTAGCCCAACCTTTGACCGGACCGTGAGACGGTTCGCGTCAGATTCACACTGGCTGCCCGACATGGATTCGAACCATGACTAGGCGAGTCAAAGTCGCCTGTGCTACCATTACACCATCAGGCAGTGAGGTGAGGAAGGGACACGCTGCGACCCGCGCCTCGCTGGTCAAGGACGGAAACGCCTGGCGCCCCTTTACGGACCGTCCCGGGCATCTCGGGCATTGACGCGGTTTTTTCCCACTCGTTTGCTGCACCTTATGCGTGATACCAAGCCGGCCGATCTTCGCGCCAAATACAAGCGCGTCGTCCTGAAGCTCTCGGGAGAGGTGCTGCGCGGAGGCAAGATGGGCGATCCCATCGATGGCGCCACTCTCGAAAAGGTATGCACCCAGGTGAAGGAGATCCACCAACTGGGCGTGCAGGTTTGCGTCGTAATCGGCGGC
>JBEENF010000290.1:0-5300 GCA_041192325.1 Verrucomicrobiota bacterium | reverse complement strand
ACCGTTGGCTGTTTGTTTCAAAGGCATGGGAGAACCGTGAAGGACTCGATGCTGGATGGCGAGGAAGGTTTCAAAAGGAGGGCGAAGCAGCCGACGCAGCGCCGAGGTTACCGCGACCGCGGCTACACCGACCGCAAGTTTTTATCGAAGTTCGGAAAGAATGGCTTGTCGGACGACGGGTTCAGGGTCCTTACGCCAGTAACGGCTGCTCGGGCCTCGGACGACGCAAACCTAGTCGCCCATTTGCACCAATGCGAAGCGGAGCCGGCGGGGACGCCCAAACGGCGGCGCAGAAGCGCGAGCCGTTGGCGCCGTCAGGCAAGGATGCGCTGACGGCGGCCCGGAGTGAAACTCAGCAATGTGCAGGGTGCACCGGGAATTCCGTTGAAGGGGCCAATCAAACGCGCCAACTCTTTCTCCCATTGACCATGCTTGCGTCGCTTTTCACCTCTCCTTTTTTCGCCACCAACATTCTCGAGATTTTTGAGCGTTGCGACGTGGTGGACAAGATCATCGTCATTGGGCTCGCGGTTTTCAGCCTAATCGCGTGGACGATCATGTTTGGAAAGCACTACGAGCTGAAACGTCTGCAATTGCTGAATGAAAGCTTCGAGGCGCATTTGCGCGACCAGCGGACTTTGCTCGATTTGCCGGAATCGTTTCGCAACAAACGGACAATTCCCTACGCGGATCTCTTTGCGGATGCCGTTGAGAGTTACTGGCGCGCGGCGGCGATCGGCAAGGAGCGGGGCATTGAGAATTCCCGCGCCCGGCTGGAGCACGCGGAGAACGCATTGCAGCGCGCGCTGGCCCGGCAGACGTTGCGCTACGACTCCAGCATGATCTTCCTCGCCTCGATTGTATCCGGCGCCCCGTTCATCGGGCTGCTGGGTACGGTTTGGGGCGTCATGGAGGCGTTCAGCGCGGTCGCCGCCCAGAAAACCGCAGGCATCCAGCAGCTCGCCCCCGGTGTGTCGGGAGCGATGCTTGCGACCATCGCGGGCCTGGTCGTCGCCATCCCCTCGGTGTTCGGCTATAATTTGTTGCTCGGCAACACCCGTCGGATGACGACTGAGATCGAAAATTTTGCGAGTTCGCTGGCCGATCGGCTCGAGCTGGAGTCGAACTAAAGGCAGCCATGGCTCGAAACTTTAAGCGCCATCGCAGCAGTCATCCCATCGCGGATCTGAATGTCACCAACCTGATCGATCTCGGGTTCATCCTGCTGATCATTTTCATGATCGCGTCCACGGTGATGAAGCAGGAGCAGACCGTGCCGGTGGAGTTGCCGGTCGAGTCAATCAGCGCGCAACAAAAACAGCAGCCCGAGCGAAAAGAATCCATCACCGTGATGTCCGGGGGCGGAGTGCTGCTTGGCGACGTGCCCATGACGGTGCGTGATTTGAGCGTGCAGCTCGCGCGGTTCGCCGCCGAGACCAAGCCGCCCGTCATTCATCTGCGCCTCGATGCCAAATCGACCGCGCAACAGTTCGTCACCGTCATGGACGAGTTGAAGAAGCACAATCTCGTGAAAATCTCGTTCGATACGCAGATCACGCGTTGAAGTGTGCGCGCGCATCCCGGAATGAACCAATCGTGACGGCCCGATCGCCCAGCGCCTTTCTGACGTCGGCGGCGTTGCATGGCGCGGTCGTGGCGCTGGCGCTTTTATTGACGTATGTGTCTCAGCCCAGTGCGCGCGAAACGCCGAAAATCTTCGAGGTGGTGGCGGGTGAGGGCGAAAATTACACCGCCACGGAGGCTCCCGCGCTGGGGTCGCCAAGCGGTGTAAAGCTGGATTTGCCCAAACCACCCGCGCCGAAGGCGGAACCGGTAAAGGCGGAGCCCTTGCCGCCGGAACCTTCGCCCATTACGCCGGAGGCCCCGGTCGCCCCGCCCAAGCCGGTGGAAAGCAAAGCCCCCCCCAGGCCAGAAAAGACGATCAAGCAGCAGATCATGCAGAAGATCTGGAACGCGGACGCGAATGCGAAGAAGAAGGCTGCGAAGGAACGCGCGGAGGAAAAAAAGCGGATGACGAAGGAGCAATTCGATCGCGCCAACAAAGAGAAATCCTCAGCTAAATCCGCGCCGGTCAAAATCGCAAAGATAGATGAGAAAGGAATCGCGAAAGGGGTGCGGGGAGGCTCCATTGCAAACACCACTGGGGGCGCGGGTGGCAAGGCGCTCACCGCGCCGGAGCGAAGCGCTGTGGACGCCTATGTGGCGGCGCTGATCCAGCGTTTGAAGGAAGAGCTCGATCGCACTCCGGGACTAGAGGACGGCCTGACCGCAGAAGCAGAGTTTCAGATTCTTCCCGACGGGCGGCTGACGCGCGGGCAAATCACTCTATCGTCGCGTAACGAGGCGTTCGATCGTGCGGTGCTCAGAGCCATTACCGCCGTGAAGATGGGCCCCAGGCCCAAAGGCCTCGACCAGTTGCAGACGGTGCCGTTTTCCACGCACGCCAAAAACTAGACGGGCGCTCCGGAGAAAACTGGTGGACCCTAGCGGGTTCGAACCGCTGACCTCCTCAATGCCATTGAGGCGCTCTACCAACTGAGCTAAGAGCCCATTTCCAGTTACGAGAGGTGAGAAAAATCGAAGTTCCGTCCACGAACGCAAGGACTTTTTCAGCAGGCTTTCGGGGCTAACCGGAAATGAGTGTCCACGCTCGCCGCCGCGCGCTGACCGCGCGGGGCCTGATCAAGGGCCACGGCCACACTGCGCTCGACTGCAACCCGCCAAGCGCCTCTTTGCCCGCGGACCGGCCAAGAAACGGTCCCGATTGTCTACCAGGCGATTAGGCGATTCCCAACCCCCCAGCGCGATGGGGGCGAAAAAAACCAACGAAATCCGCGCCTGGCGCGCCTCGCGCGAGCGCCCTGAGCTCGACGGCCGGCCCGTCAGTATCGGTGCCATGCATACGCCGGCGATCCGGTCCGCCAGATCGTGCTCCAGCATCGCGGCGAGCACCTGATGACGGTCAAACGCAACCAGCCGGCCGTGCAAGCAGCCGACCGGCGAGGGTGCCCCGTCCGGACGACCACTTTTTGCCGCGCTGCAGGATCCCGCGCCGTGCGAACTCGCTGCGCGGGCCATCGAATTACCGCTGGGAGCTCAGGCCCCGCGCGGGTGCACCGCCACCGGGGGTGGGCAAAGCACCGGAAACCGTTCAACGAAGCCCTATGCGAGCCGAGGGCGAACTGCCGTTGGCGCAGTAGCTGGATCCGAACAACCAACCCCGCGGCGGCGACTGGCCCGCAGGAGCCCGCCAGCAAATGCGAGTCACATCAATCGATCGTGCGGGTGGATGGGTGCGACTGATTTGTCGGAGCGTATTGACTACGGTGAGACGTCTCATCGGGCGCGGCTGCTGGCGAGGAGCCGCTCGGAATTTTTGTCGGCCAGACTTGGCACGCCCGTCTCAAAAGTCTTCCCCGCGAATTCTCGTGTGCAACGGCCACGCTGATTTTTTTTTCATAAACTCCAGATCAGGCGTGCTATTTGCGCAATTTCTGCCGAGACTAGGTCATGGCGAAAAAAACCACCAAGTCCTCCGCTTCCAAGAAACCGGCTAAAGCTGCTCCTAAAAAGGGAGCTGGCAAGAAGCGCTGAGGCCACAGAAGCATCATCGTTTACGCGGCAACGGCAGTCTTTGACTGCCGTTGCTTTTTTTATGCTTCTGTCCGGGCGCACTGGCTGGCCAGTGAATATGCATTGCGGCGCATTTCGGTTCAGTTCACCGCCTCTCTGCGGCAATCTCCCCGGCGGTCGAGACCACGCCTGGGTTCGATTTTGGCCTTCGTTAGGGGAGCTCATTCCGCCATTTCGCCGACCTATTGAGAAGTGCGGATCACCTGGCGCAGGGCAGGGACGTTTTAGATTACTGGACAAAAGCCTTGCCAACCCCGGCGCGGCTCTCTGTTTTCGAACGCTCTCTCCATGCAAAAGACAAAGAAGTCCATTGCCAAGCGGTTCAAGCTAACCGCGACGGGCAAGCTCGTGCGCCGCACGCCTGGCTTCCGTCACTTGCTCGGCGCGAAAAGCACGAAGTCCAAACGACGTGCCTCTCGCGACAAGCTGGTGGCTGAAGGTCATGCAAAGCCGCTCAAGCGCGCCCTGCCGTTCGGTCTATAATCGATTCCGACGCTGGCTCCATCAAACTTCGCTGGGCGGGTGATTCTTAAGCCGACCTGCCTGCGATTAACCTAAAAAGGAAAATATAACATGGCTCGTGCAACTAACTCCCCCGCGTCGCGTAAGCGTCGCAAGAAAGTACTGAAATACGCCAAGGGCTATTTCGGTAACAAATCCAAGCTCTTCCGCTACGCGAAAGAAGCCGTTCAACACGCCTGGCAGTATGCCTATGCCGCGCGCCGCAAGAAAAAGGGCGATCGCCGCTCCTTGTGGATTATCCGCCTCAACGCGGCCTGCCGCAGTGCGGGCATCAGCTACAGCCGCTTCATCGAGGGCTTGCACGCCGCGAATATTCAGCTCGACCGCAAGGTGCTGAGCGACCTCGCGATTCGCGATGAGATCGCCTTCACTGGGCTGGTCAAACAAGCCCAGGACGCGTTGAAGGCCAAGGCCAGCGCAGCAAAGAAGGCCTGAGCCAGACAACGCGAGCCCGGGCGGGCTCGCCTCCTGTTTGTATTTCGGAGGACGGCCCTCAGCGAGGCGCCGTCCTTCCTTTTTTCCGAATACACCGCGCCCCAGTAACAATGACGGTTTACCTTCCGACCGAGGCGCCTCGTTGCCAAAATTAGTCCTCGTTACCCCGGTTACATTTCTTCAATTGCCGAGCTTTTCCATGCAAGACCAACTTTCCGCCGTTCTCGCAAAAGCCGCTGTCGAGTTGCCCGAGCTGAAGTCGCGGCCGGAGTTCGAAGCGGCCAAGGCGCGCTATGTGGGGCCCAACGGCGAACTGACCGCGCTGATGAAGCAAATGGGCGCCGTGCCGAAGGAGCAGCGCCCCGCGGCCGGCAAGCTCATCAATGAAGCAAAAACGCAGCTGCAGGCGCAGCTCGACGCCGCGCTCGCCCGCATCGGTGAAGCCGAGATTGCCGCGCAACTCGGACCGGCCGTGGATCCCACGCTGCCTTCGCCGGACCCGGGGCCGGGGTCGCGCCATCCTCTGACGCTCGTGCGCGAGGAGATGTGCCGGATTCTGCGCAAGGTGGGGTTCACCGTCGCGGACGGACCGGAGGTCGAGACCGAGTACTATTGTTTCGACGCGCTTAATACGCCGTCCGATCACCCGGCGCGTGATGCGCAGGACACGTTTTATTTTCCCGATGCCG
>JBEENF010000289.1:0-5323 GCA_041192325.1 Verrucomicrobiota bacterium | reverse complement strand
GGTCGGAGTAAGTGTCCCCTTGGGCGGCCCCTAATGGGCCGCTCACGCCATACTCCCCCTGTTCTGCATGTCGGCCGGGAAATTTCCTAAATTTCCGAGCGCAGGGAACTTTGACCGGGACCCCGGTTGAAGGGAAGCATCGGTGCTATGACCGATGCAAAGGGGCAAAATCCATGCGAACTAAACCGTTTCTTCAGGCCGCGTTAATCGCCGCTGTTCTTTTTCCTTCGATCACGTACGCACTTGAACAAACATGGACCTACAGCGTCCAAGTCACGGCAACTGTTCTGGCGTCGCCGCCTACGGTGATTTTGAATTGGGTGACGGACGAACTACCTGCCACCGAATTCACCATCAGGCGCAAGGCGCCTGGAGAACGTTTTTGGGGGCCAGCAGAGACCCGGCCGCCGGGCACTAATTCCTATGTGGACGAGAACGTCCGTGCGGGTGAGGTCTATGAATATCAAATTGAGAAGCAGGCGGCCCAGCAGTCCGCGTATGGTTACATCAGCGTTGCGGTCTATGCGCCATTGGTGGAGTCCCGCGGTAAAGTGATACTGATCGTCGACAACACTGTTGCTGCGCCCCTCGCAACCGAATTGAAACGACTGGAGCAAGATCTGGTGGGCGACGGTTGGAGCGTGGTGCGAAAAAATGTGGAACGCGATGATTCGCCGGCAAGCATTCGGCGAACAATTCAGGGGGAATATCTGGCAGACCCGGCCAACGTTGAAGCCGTGTTCCTTTTCGGCCACATCCCCGTCGTGCGTTCGGGCAACTCAAATGTGGACGGCCACCAAGCGCGGCCCCTGCCCGCGGACGTTTACTACGGGGAGATGAATGGAAATTGGACCGACGCGAATGGCGACGGAGTACTCGACCAGAACACTCTCCCGTCCGACGCAGAACTGCAGGTCGGCCGGGTCGATTTTTACGATCTTCCGGGAGCCTATGCGCCGACACCTTTTCCAACAGAAATCGATTTGTTGCGCCGCTACCTCAACAAAGACCACGCGTTTCGCCACGCACAGGTGCGGCCGCCGGCCCGGGCATTAATGGGAAATGTCGCGGGGGATGGGCGTGGTCAGGCCTATGCCGCCAGTGGCTATCGCAATTTCGCGCCCTTGGTGGGTCCGGAAAACGTGATCCATGCCGCAACGGAATTAACGGATGCCGTCTCAGAAAGATGGATCACGAAACTGGCCACCAGTGAATACCTGTGGGTGTATGGCTGCGGAGGTGGGAGTGACTTCGGCATGAGCGTGTTGGGTGCACACGGCGAATATAACGAGGTCTGGGGGGCGGATTTCATTGAGCAAAAAGCCAAGGGTACTTTTTACCTGTTGTTCGGCAGTTGGTATGTGGACTGGTCCAAATCCGACAACTTCATGCGCACCGTGCTGGCAGCCCCCGATTACGGACTAACCGCTTCGTGGTCGGGTCGTCCGCATCACTTTTATCATCACATGGGCAGTGGCGAAACCGTTGGCTATGGGATCCGACTGACCCAAAACAATGACGGCTCAGCGTATCGAAACCAGGTCCAGCGGCAGTTACGCGGGATTCACATCGCTTTGCTCGGCGATCCCACGTTGCGACAGCACCAAGTGGCGCCACCACGTGATGTCACGGCTTCCGTTAGTGGCGATACCGTGGCTGTGGGTTGGCAGGCATCCCCCGACCCGGTGCTTGGTTATCGCGTGTACCGCTCCAGCGCGCCGGGGGCGCCATTCGTCAGAATATCGGGTGAACTTCATCCGGAAACCAAGTTTATCGACCGACCTGAGCAACCGAGGGATGCCACCTACATGGTCCGTGCCATCACGCTGCAAGTCGGTCCCAGCGGCGCTTACTATAACGGAAGTGAGGGAATTTTCAGTCGCGCCGATTTCGCCATTCCCACCGACCCGCCGGCCGCGGCCAGCCCGCAGATCTCAGGCGGGAAACTGACTGGGTTCGCGACGGAAATCGCTTCGGATATTCGCCATCCAAATGGCAATATTTTCGACCAGGTTCTAATGCAAGGCGCCACGGCCACCATGACCGCAGACCCAGGACAGATTCTGCGGGTTTCATTCCTGGATCCCTCGGACGACATTGTGCAAGTGGAGTTCTCCGGCGCTGGCGCCATGACGATCATGCTTGATCAAGTTTCACCGCCTGCTGCTCCCACCAAATACAATCAAACCCTGCCGTACGCCAAGGGACTGGCAACCATCGCCATCGTGGGCGCAAACGAAACGTCACATGTGTCAATCTTCAGCGTCGGTCCTGCCACGGCGGTTGCACAGAACCTGTTTCGGCCCGATGTATCCTATGACGGAATGGCGGACATTGCGTGTCTTTCGATTGCGAGCGCGAACGGAACCTTTGGCAGTATTTCAGCCGGCAATACGCGTTTTTCCGCCGCCAAGGCGTTGACGGGGCTGTTCGCCCCGGAAGTGCGCTTTAATGGCCCCGTTGTAATAGGCGATATCGTGTCGACCGGGTCAGCGATCCCGGTGCTTTATGGCGCGGCAAGTGATGTGCGAATTGCCGGGGGTAGCCTCGCGCAAGCAAATCAGGCAAAAATTCAAGTAAACAGCATTCGCCAACTCCATTTCACTTCGGGCAGCACCTCGCACGGAACGCTGATCCCTGCTCGTTCGAATCAGGCGCGGTTTGATTTTAACGGCGCGGACTTTACCGCGGAAATGGCCATCACGTACGGCCCGTGATCAGCGTCTCTCCGGGATGGCGCCACTCCGTTCTACGAAGCGGCAATTCTAGGAATTCTAGAGCGAACAAGCATTCGTCTCCGCCGGCCTGCGGTGGTCGACCCCGGGTTTCCGGAGGAAAGCTGCGCTTGCCCGGAGGCCGTAAAGATCCAGGAGAAGCCACCTCGATGGACGTCGCGAAGCTTGCCCAGCGGTTCTCCCATGTGCCGATCATTTGCGGCCATTCAGGTGGCGATGGGGAAATGGCCGTTCGCGCCATCCGTCCGTACAATCGTCCGTACAAAAATGTTTTTCTGGAATATCCGGGATCCGATCCACATGCCGGAATGGTTAAGTTCGGAATCAGATCTCGGCGTTGATCGATTGGTTTGGGGTGGCCACGGGCCAAGTCGCCCCTACGCGACAGAAATTGGCAAGATGCTGGATGCAGACATCTCGCACCGCGGTCGCCTGAATACCTTTGGGGAAAACCTTCGGCGAATGTGTACGCTGATCTTCCGGAAGAATGGACTCAAACTGGAAGTGTAAGCCAAGTCTGGCGCCGGCTGGTGTCTGCAATTTCGCACTCACGAAGGGGTGCGGCTTGAACCAGGACGACGACGGTCTCACATGTTCAAACTCGCATTAAGCCTGTGGAATGGGCAGATGAGACACCCTGCCCATGATCCCATTTCGTTTTTCCATTCTGGTGCTGCTCTTTTTCGTGCGCGTTGCCTCCGCCGCGGACGCGTTCAAACCTGAAGCTGGCTTTGTCAGTCTGTTCAACGGCCACGACCTCACCGGTTGGTCCTACTCCCCCACGGAAATTTTCGACGGCAAGGTCGCGGCAACGGACGGACGTTTCTCGGCCAAGGACGGAATACTCATTGCCCATCCCAAGGAGCCGCGCCCAAAGGTCGGCCAAAAGCTTTGGACCACCCGTGAGTTTCCAAAGGATTTCGTGCTCAAGCTGGAGTTTCGGGCGGCCCCAAAATCCGACAGCGGCGTCTTTATTCGCAAACCACAACTGCAAGTTCGTGATTATCCGACGGCGGGGCCCGAGGCGTACAAGTCCATAAAAAAATACCGCGCACAGGACTGGAACGAGATCGAAATTGTCGTGAAAAACGGCGTGGCCCGGTGCACCTGCAATGGCGAATTACTCACGGATTCGCTAAAGGTCCCACCTACGGGCCCCCTTGGGTTCGAGGCAGATTTGGGCCAGATGGAATATCGGCGGATCCGAATTCGCGAAGCACCGTGAAAATCAAAGTCACACCACCGGGTTCATGAGCGGGTTAACGCCAGGTGTCGCGTTCGACTTCCGTGGGCATGCCGCCCTCGTCACGGGAGCCACGGGTGGGATTGGAACCGTGCTGGCTGAAGGGTGTGCCGAAGCGGGAGCCGGCGTCGTCCTGCACGGTCGCGCAGCAGTGGAGGCAGAGCCAGTGGTTACCCGATGCCGGCGGCATGGCGGTCGCGTTTCGTTCGTGCCGGCCGATTTTTTTGGCGACTTGGGGCGAACCGTGCCGGCGCTCGTCGAGCAGGCAATCGCCGCGGAGCCGGAGCTCGACATGCTGATAACCAGCGCGGGCGGCTGCATCCATTACGGTCCCGTCACGGACATGACTTTCGAGCAGTACGACCAGCTGATGAAACTGAATCTGACCTCGACCTACTTCACGATCCAGCTCCTGGCCAAGCATTGGCTGGCCCGCAAGATTCGCGGACGGGTCGTCGTGGTTGGCTCGACCAACGGCAGGCTGGCGGAAGCGTATTCATCACTTTACGACACCGCCAAAAGGGGCTTGGAGATGATGATCCGCAGTTTTTCGGCGGAACTGGCGCATCAGGGGATTCGGGTCAATGGCATGGCTCCCGGATTGGTTCGAACTCCTTTCACCCGCTGGATTGACGAACGTCCGGACGATGGAGCGTGGGCTGCCTTGCACACGCCCAATCGGAAGATTCCCGGACCGGAATCCTGCGTCGGAGCAACTCTCTTTCTCCTCAGCGATGTCGCCGACCACATCCACGGCCAGATGCTCCTCGTCGACGGAGGCATCTCCGCCTGGCAACACCCGCCTCGCCCACCCTCAGTAGCTTGTCCCTGGTCCACGCTCGACGGTCCAACGGGCGCGCTGAAAGGTTTTTGACAACCTGCGACTCCTGCACGCGGGAACGCGACGCATTACAATGTCCGCAGCTTGCGCGTCGTTTCCAACAACGCCGAAGCCACACTCCTGACACTCTCCTGCGCCCGCGCCGCGATGAGTTGCCCGGCGGCATCGAACGCCTTGTCGGCTTGGGGCAGGATGCACTGCACTGGAACCACGTGGCACCCCAGATGGAGCAGCAACTGCCGAACCAAGGTCAGCGATCGAATTCCTCCCAACATTCCGGGCGACGCCGAAACGACCGCCGCCGTTTTGCCGGTCAGTGGGTTTTTGTCCGCCCGCGTGCACCAATCGAGCGCATTCTTGAGCAACGGCGTCATCATCGAATTATATTCCGGCGACGCGATGATGAGACCGTCATGTTCAGTAACGAGTCCAACGAGCTTTTTCGCGTTTTCGGGGAGACCGCTGGCATCCTCCAGGTCGCCATCATAGAGCGGCAGCGGGAGC
>JBEENF010000288.1:0-5331 GCA_041192325.1 Verrucomicrobiota bacterium | reverse complement strand
CGCGCGGTCTCGGCGCGAGCCGCGGCCTCGGACGGTTTTTCGAGACGACCGGGAGCCGCCCCACGGCCATTCTCGGCATTGGAGGGTGGCGGTCCCGCGATTTCGAGCGACGGCTGCAATTGGACGCTCAAAGCGCGCGGCGCGACCAGTCCGGCAAGTTCCGCGTCGCCAAACTCGCGGACAAAGCCCCAGACGCTGCGATAAATGGGTTCGCTCCACATCGTTTCCCGCGGCGCCAGCGATCCGATCAGCGCGGTCGAACCAATGCGGGGATCGCACGCTGCGCTGCTCAAGGCGATGACGGCACCTTCGCCGTAGCCGACTACGCCCACGGAGCCGGGCGTCGCGCCTTTCTCCAGCCAGTCCACCCCGGCGAGCACCTTCTGCACCTCGTACCCGATGATGTGACGGCCTGTCTGATAAGCCATGCGGTAGATGAATTCACGATACGGCTGGCTGGTGGCATATTTAACGCGGCCCCACACGCCTTTCGAAGGCTGGCGATTAATGAGCATCGGCACGAGGACACGCGCGCCCGCTTCCGCGAGCCGGCGCGCGAACTGTCGATCCAGGGGGACGCCTGGCTCGAGTCCCGCGAGGGCCTCCGGCGATTCGTCGGCATCGGGGAGCGCGATCACGCGCGCGGTGGGCGCCGCGTCGGGTTCGAGGAGCAGACCTTCCGCATCAAGCCCGGCGAGCACGGGCCATTTCACGGCATAAGCTTTAAAGCCCTTGCCAGACCCCACAACGATCGACTCGCCAACGTGCGACAAGCGCGTCGGGGCGGCAAAGGGCACGCGCGCATCCACGACCCCAATGATCTGCCGAAATCGTTCGCGGTTGGAATCGACCGATTTGGCGTAGGCGGCGGGCGAAGAAAAATCGGCGCGCCAGAATTGGGCGCGCTGCGCCGGAGCGCGCTCAGTGGCGCGGATCAGATAGCGGTCGAACCCGTCGAGCATCTTCTCGGCGAAGTCGCCCTGCTCGGCGAGCGACTCGGTGTCCGGCAGCGGCTGGCCGCGGGCGACACCGTAAAGTCCGATCCCGGTTGCCAGCGCGAGGTACGAGGCAAGTGGCCGGACTAACCGGCGGGCGCGGTCAAGAGGAGTGAGCAGCCAGGAACAGGGGTGCAGTACAGGGGACATGGGACAAGACGGCTTGGGAAGATCAGGGGGAAGCAACGGTGAACCCATGAAACAGCACGGGCGACGGGCACAAACTGCTGAAGAATTGGCCGCTTTGGCAATCCTTCCGCAGGGCGATCGACTGCCGCCTGCGAGCGCAAACGGGCGCGTCCAGAAAAGGGCAAAAAAAAGAGCAGGCTCGGTTGAGCCTGCTCTCGTGGCTCCTTGAGGAGCAAAAATGCCGATGCGTTACAGCCGGGCGTTCAACCCGAAGAAGAACATCGGCGCCATCTTATGGATGTTCCGCGGTGCGCCATCATAACTCTCGGAGGCGCGATCCGCTTCGCCGAAGATATTCACGGCATCGAGGTACGCGCCGAAGTTCTTCGTGATCTGAAACGTCGTCTTGATATCCAAGACATCGCGCGCCCGGCTATACTGCAGCCCCGACCGGAGGGTGCTGAAGCTCGTCAGGTAGCGACCGTTGTGGTTCCACGCCGCCCGAATGGACAGGCGATTCTTGATGTAAGAAATGCCGGCATTGGCGGTTTCAGGATTGAATCCGGCCACCTCTGACGTGGGCGCCAAGGTGATGGCACTCCCGGCGCCGTAATTGCCTTCGATCTTCATTCGCGTGTAGTTCGCGAACGCGCCGAAGCCCGCGAGCCAGCCGGGCAGAAACGTGAATTGCTGGCTATAGTTGAGTTCGATGCCCCGGATCTTGGCGAACCCGCCGTTTTCCTGGGTCGTGATCAGGTAGCCGACATATTGACCGTCGAACCCATTGTTCGGACCAGCGTCAACCGTGGCGCCGCTTCTCGTGTAGATGAAGTCCTTGATTTCCTTCGTAAACAGACCGGCGGAGATCACGCCGGAGGGTTCGAAATAATACTCCCCGCTGAGGTCAAAATTGTTCGCGAACTGCGGCTTCAAGCTGGGATTGCTCGTGGAAATGCTGCCCACGGCGTCAGTCGCGGTCGGAATATTGATCGTCGTCGTGGGGATGAGCTGACCAATTGACGGACGGCCAATGTTAGTGGCGTAGCTCAAACGGGTGACCAAGTTCTGGCGCGGTTGATACTTGAAATGAACGCCGGGGAAAACCTTGCGATAGTCACCTTCGGCCGTCTGCCGGTTCGCCCATTCCGCACGGACGCGCCGTTGACTCTCCGCGATGCTGCCGGCCGCCGCAGGAATTCCCTGGGCTGTTGTCACCGGGCCAACATACGCTGCACGCAGCGCTCGTTCCGCGTTCGTCAGCGCTTGCAGAGGGCCTTCGCCCCAGACATCCGTCTGTTCAACGCGAACCCCGCCCATCACGTTCAGGCTGCCAATATCAACGCCACCCATGATGTAGGGTGCGGAAATGGTTTCCTTGAAACGGGTATAGCCTTGGATGGGTTGAATCGTGTTGTAGACGATGTCGGGAGCAAACAGGTTGGGATTGGCTTTCAAGGCCGTTTCCACATTGAAGCCGGTCTTGCCATAGGTTGAGCCTTCGGTGTCACGGCCCGGGATCATCGGACGCGGCACGTTGGGATAACGGGACAGGCGCGTGCCGGGACTGGTGTAGCCGGTATCAATAAACTGCGCGAGATTGTCGTCATTCGTTCCAGTGGCGGGATTGCGTCCCATGACACCGTCCGGACCGACGTAGAACATCCGGAAGGTCTCCCGCATCGTGTCGCGCGCCTTGGAGCGCCAGCGGTAACCGGTCTTGATATAACTCGGGACCGGGGTGGTAAACAGTTTCTTGAAATCGATCGCGCCGCCCCGCGTGGTGTCCCAACCCGATTGAATTAACACGTCATACTGATTGCGGTCGTAATTGTTGATGTTCGCAAAATCAGGTCCGGAAGTCTTGGTAATGACGGGGAAATAGGGTTCGTCAGTCCGCTCAATTTTCAACCCGAAGCCCTGCATGTAGACGTTAAAGGTCTTATTGCCGGGGTAGTGCGCCTTCGCCTTGGTCTGGTTCATCGCCCAATCGATTTCCAGACCGGGGTACCGGTGGACCCCCGCGAGCTGGTGATTGAACGATTGGTCTCGGCGGTATTCCGTGCGCGAGGTTCCAGTCAGGGTGTTTGGCGCGACGCGATTTCCAGCGGCATTGATGTAGTCCACCGGAAACCACTCGGTCATGTTGGCCGTATAGTTGGGCAGAACCGCCCCGGTTCCCGTTGGCTGGCCGGCCGCATTAAAAACGGCCACGGCATTAGTGGTGGAGAACGCAAAGGCACGGTGATTCGCGTACTCCCGATACTTGTCCATCGTGTTATTCAGATAGAAGCGGGTGGTTTCGCTCAGCTTGTAATCGATGCGCAGCCCGCCACCCCAGCCTGTGCGGTAATTGCGGAAATCCTCGGTATTAAAGCCCGTGTTGAAGCGCGGGCCCGTCGAATCATTGGGCACCGTGGTCCAACTCTGGTTGGCGATGTCAATGATCGTGCCGTGTTTGCGTTGGGCGTAATTAAAGGAAATGCCGATTTTCTCGCTGAACACCTCGGAATAGGAGATCGAATAATTGCGATGTGGGTCGTCGCGGGGATCCGTGGCCCGCCAGATCGCGCCGATCGAACCACTGACACGGCGACCCAAACCGTGATTGAAGGCGTTCTTACTGACAAAATTCATCGCGCCGCCGATGGAGTCGGCGGACATATCGGGGGTCGGTGACTTCACGACTTCAATTCGCTCGATGGTATCGGAGCCGACCGGATTGAAAGTGTATTCGCGACCACCACCTGAGGTGCCGGAACCTGAGGCGACGGCGCTGCCATCCATGGTGACCGTGCTCAACGCCTGGTGCATACCGCGGATGCGAACGTAACGACGATCGCCACCGACCGATTCGGCCTCGACGCCTGGCAGACGCATAATGAGGTCGGCGGGATTGCCGGCGAGGCTGCCGAACGCGTCCGTCGAAACGATGTTCTTCACCCCGTCTGACTTTCGCTGCAGCTGGATCGCCATCGCGTTGCCTTCACGCTCACCTGACACGACGAATTTGCTGAGGCGATAGATATCCGCCGTCATGCCGATATCGCGGCGCGTCGGAGCGCCGGCGGTCACCGTCACGGCTTCCTCGGCGGTATTAAGACCGGTGTACGACACGACGAGCGTGGCTGCGCCCGGCGCCACGTCGATGAAGCGGTATTCGCCCGTCTCATCGACGTTGGCGACCTTGCCGGTGCCCTTCAGTTCTACGCGGGCGCCCTCCAAGGGCTTGCCCGTGGCTGAATTGGTCACGCGGCCGCTGAGCACACTCTGAGCGATGGCAGAATTGGCCGAGAGCCCGGCCAGCACCGCGAGCGCGACAAGCATTGTTTTCCAACTCGACGTCCAGCGCCGGCCGGACGGTAAAGGGAGGCAGTTTGATCGAACCATGGTAGCGTTCACAGGGGATACAGTTGATGTTTCAGTGGTCAAAAACAGATGAGGTAAACCGCGGGGGCAGTCAGCCAAATCCGCACGAGGCGCTCGTGCGATAGGGAATTCAGGAGTCAGTTCAGATACGTCTAGGGAACCAAATACTTTCGCTTGAGATGACCAATGCAAGTGAGCCTCATTTACAAGGCGAGGCATTTTTTTGCGCTCCCGCGGCTTACCTTTTATGAAATCGCACCCGGAAAATAACGGAGCCACCCCCAGGCTGTGCCCGGAGCCTTGCTCCTAATGCGTCTCGTTCGGGCACAAAAAGCAGCGCTCAGGCGTGATGGGTGGACTGCATATACAGAACGCGCGAGATTCCCACTTGCTTTGGCCATCCTGAGTCCTTTGGGTTTTGCGCGAGGCGGTCTTTCCGCAAGTCGCCTTGGATCCCATTCACTGAAGTCTCCTACCCGCTCTCTTCCATGGCATTGATTGCCTTCGCCCCCACCAGCGACCCCGCGCTTCGAATCAATCTTTAGCTTCCTCGTTTTTTGGTCCCGCTGACACAGGTATCAGCCGGGAGTAGTTTCGCCGGTTCACTAAACGCCTGCAGCATCCTTCGATCTTCAATTCTATGATTTCCGTTCCCTCGGATTCCACCCGTTCCGGTAGTTCGCCTCTCTCGCCGCAGACGCCAGAGCGGGTGACGATGTACCATTGGCTGGTTATCATCATCGCATCGGCGGGCTGGCTGTTCGACTGCATGGACCAGCGGATTTTCAATCTCTCGCGCGAGCCGGCGCTGCGCGAGATTCTCGGACCGGGCACGGATAAC
>JBEENF010000287.1:0-5350 GCA_041192325.1 Verrucomicrobiota bacterium | reverse complement strand
TGCCGGGCATTGTCGAGCGGAGTCTGCCAATAACACGGCGTCGCTCGTTTCCCCGGCAGACACGATGCGATGCGTTGGAAAAAAAGCGCGGAGCCTTGCCAGCAACCGAGTCCCCTTTAGCGGTGTTTAACGCCATCGCTCCCGCACGGCAACCCGCCGGCCCGCGGCCGCTTTTCCCCTCGCGACGTCCCAGCACTCTGTTCAGCTCAGCAACGCCGTTTCGCTTCTCCTTCGATTAACCCCCCAGCCTCCCGGTTTGTCCTTCCCATGCGCTTTCTCATCCTAGTGCTCTGCCTCCCCTTCCTGCTGAATGCGGTGCGCGCGGAATTTCGCGCCGCTGTCGTCAAAGTCGACATCACTCCGAAAACGCCGCAATGGCTCATGGGCTACGGCCCCCGCCAGTCGACCGGAGTGCGCGATCCCATTTACCACCGCATCGCCGCCCTCGACGACGGCGGGACGCAGGTCTTCATTGTCGCATCGGACCTTTGTTTGTTTTCGCCGACGGTCTACGACGAGTTCACCGCGGAGCTGCAAAAGGATACCGGCATCCAACCCAAACAAGTTTGGTGGACGGTCACCCACAGCCATTCCACCCCGGAGGTGGGACCGCCCGGCATGTACGACGTCTTACTAAAAGGCCGCTCCGATCATCCGTGGAATCGCGACTACCTGCAGTTCATCAAGTCGTCACTACTCACCGGCATCAAGGATGCGCAGGCCAAGCTGGCGCCGGCCCGCATTGCGATCGGCACGGGCATGGCCCGCGCCAATATCAACCGGCGCGCCCGCGATGTGGACGGCAAGATTTCGCTGGGACTCAATCCCGACGGGCCCACGGACCGTCAGATTGGGCTCATCCGACTGGAGCGGCTCGACGGATCGTTGATGGGCTTGATCACGAACTACGCGATGCATGGCACCGTGATGGGGGGCTCGTTCATGAAGGTGAGCGGGGACGGCCCTGGCGTCACCTCGGCCTACGTCGAGGAGAAACTCGGCGCCACCACGCTCTATGTAAACGGCGCGGCGGGTAATCTGGCCCCCATCTACACGGTGCAGGAAGATCGCCGCGCGAGCGTGCTCGGCGAGTTTCGCGTTTTGCTCGGCGACAAGATCATCGAGGCGAATCGGACCTTGGGGCCCGGATCGGCGGATACGAAACTCTGGTTGGGAGAAACCTGGGTGGAGACGCCGCGCAAGGAAGGTCTCGGCTGGTCGGAGGAACTCAAAGCCTACGGTGCCAAGGGGAATGGGGGCGTCGATCTCGTGCGGATCCCGGTGCGCGTTCTCCGGATAAACGACACCGTCCTTTGGGGCAGCCCGGTCGAGTTGTTTTGCGAGATTTCCAATCGCATTCGCGCCGAGTCACCCTTCCGCCACACCTTCTTTTTCGGCTATTCGAACGGCTGGATCGGGTATCTACCCACCGCCCAAGCCTTCCGAGACGGTGGGTACGAACCCCGCACGTCGCCGTTTTCGGAACAGGTCGAGCAGGATTACCTGAAGGGCGTGCTGACGTTTTTGGAAGGAATCCCGCGCAAATAAGTTCGCCCGGCCTCCCCGCAAAATTGCCGCGACTTGGCCCGACGTCCACGGCCGCAAACTCGTGCGGCAGGTGATGGGGTGGCTGGTCCGTTTAGCCCACGCGCAAAAAATCCCGCCGGCTCGCGCGCGGCGGGATAAATCGAACTAGCGGCGGGAAAACGGCTCCGCGGCCGCGATCGTACTCGAAGCTGATTACCGCTTCGAGAGGTCCCGAATGAAGATGTCCTTGAACAGCATGTCGCCCAATCCACCCGAGTGGAGCTGCAGCGAAATGTAGCCATCGAAGGAAACCGGCGCCGGATCGGTGAAGTCGACCAAGACCACGCCATTGAGGCGCGCGATGTAGCGGTTGCCTTCCACCTTGATCAGCAGGTCGTTCCAGTCGGTGGGACGGATCACCGTCTCGTTTTCGGGCGCAGGCCAGGCGATCCAACGCCGGCCATCGCCGTAGATCCCGCCCGTGTGATGTCCGATCACGCGGTCAATCTCCACTTGGAGACCTTGGGCGATCTGCACCGAGCCCGGGTTGAAATCCGAGTGAAAGAAAACGCCGCTGTTACCATCCTGCAGGCACTTGAAACGGAGACTGAGGTGAAAGTCCTTGTACTTCTTCTCGGTGCGCAGGTAGCCATACTCCTTCGTGACGCCGCGACCGTGAATCACCCCGTCCTCGATGTCCCAACGCTCGTTTCCGACTTTCACCCAACCGGTGAGATCCTTGCCGTTGAAGGCGGAGACCCAACCGGTGTCGGGAGCGGGCGGCGGACGGTTGCCGGAACCGGCTTTGGGCTGGGCGGCCTGGCTCGACAAAGCGAGTAGTACGAGCGCTGCGAGCAGTCGCACGGGGTAAACAAATGGGTTCATCTCCAAGTCGGTAAGCAGCGGGAGATAGGTCCGCAATAGTTTTGTACCACGCCAGCGGGTGGGATTGATGCGCAGCGAACAAACCACGCACTGGGAAAACGGACGGGGCCCCGTCGGGAGGCATACCTGCCGCAGAATAAGCCGTGCACCCCATGCACCCGCGGAAGGGCAACCGGTATGCTTGACCTACCATGAATAAAGCCGCCGCGTCCGCCACGTTCCCGGGCGAGTCCTTGAAGCGGCGACACTTGCGGAGCCAGCGCCCGATCACCTTTCGTGCGTTCATCGCTTACGCGGACGTTGCCGCTGCGGGGCAGGTGATGAACGCGATCAACCAGGTTTGCCGGGCGGCGAAGCGCAAACATGTGCTCAAACCCATGCTCTGGCGTTTCAACCAGCTGGCCTCCCCTCAATGGCGCGACCGCGCCGTGGAGGACGCCGCCGAAGCGGACATCATCATCTTCGCGAGCACGCCGGCGACAACGTTTCCGGTGGCGCTGGAAGAATGGACCTCCTTTGTCCTGGAACGACGCCGCGGGCAGAGCACCACCTTGGTGGCGCTGCTCGGCCCGGGTGACACCTGGACGATCACGCTGGAACAACCGCGCGATCCCACGAGCCCCATGCGGCAGTCGGAACCCAGGGATTTGCGGTGCGTAGCGTGATGCGCTGAAGGGACGATTCCCCTCGAGGCCCTTGGTTGGCGGGAAGGGCAATCGGCCCCGAAACGCGCCCTTCGCCGTAGGCGTAATGAGTTATTGCGACGGTTACCCCGTGGAGGGAAGCGCGATTCAGGCTCGCGTGCCGGGAGGTGTATCTATTCACCGCTGGCCGGTCCCATGCATCTCGAAGAAATCAAGCAAGCCCTGCTCGCCTCGTATCGCAGTCACGGGGGGATCAATCACCTCGATGGCGTGAACCTGCCCTCGCAGGAGTCGGTGAATCAACTCGCCACGGATTGCATGCATTTGCTGTTCCCAGGATACTTCGAGGAGCGTGGGCTCACGGAAAGTCAATTGCCGGTCCACGTCGAAAAACTGTTGATCGCGATTGACCGACGACTCGCGGCGGAAATCGAGAAATGCCTTCGTTTCGCCAACATCGAAGAAGCCGGCCGCAAAGCGCGCGACTACACCACAAACTTCCTCGCGCAGCTCCCCGAACTGCGGAAGGTAATCAAGACGGACGTCGACGCGGCCTACCAAGGCGACCCGGCGGCGCGCAGCGTGGAGGAAATCATTCTGGCCTACCCTTGTGTCCTGGTAATTTCCCTCCAGCGGCTCGCGCATGTGCTCTATCACTTGCGGGTCCCCCTGCTGCCGCGCATGCTCACGGAATATGCGCATGAACGCACGGGGTGCGATATCCACCCGGGCGCGCGCCTCGGCAGCCATTTTTTCGTGGATCACTGCACCGGCGTCGTGATTGGAGAAACGACGACCGTGGGCGCGCATGTTAAGCTTTATCAGGGCGTCACGCTGGGCGCGAAATCTTTCGAGGTCGACGAGGACGGCCGCCCGATCAAGGGCGTCAAACGTCATCCCGATATTGGCGACAACGTGACGATCTACGCCCACGCCACGATCCTCGGTGGTGACACCCGGGTGGGCCACCACTCCATTATCGGATCCAATGTCTGGCTGATGAAATCGATCCCCGATGAGTCGGTCGCCTATTTCAAAGGCGAAAATCTGGTCGTGCGGTCACGTCGGCAAAAAGAGAGCCTGGTCGAGGCCATCAACGCTCCAACGCACGAGCATATGTGGGACATCTGAGGGCGGCAGGGCGATCGCGGGGATCAGATTATCGCCGCTGGCCGCGGCATCGCCGGCCGCTCAGATGTAGTACATTTCCGTCGGATGCTTCGAACAGAGCCGGTCGAGGGTGTAGGTCTTGGTTTTTTCCGCGAGACTCTTGCCAATCTCATCCCATGCCTGCTTCAGCCGCCGGCCACTCCGGCCCTCGAAATTGCCGCTGAGGTGCAGGCACTGGCCTTCAACCGCGAGCAGAATATCGTATAACGAAATCTCATCCGGCGCGCGCGCGAGGACGTATCCCCCCTGGTTGCCACGCCGGCTCGTCACCAGACCGTGGTCGCGCAACTTGATGAGAATTTGCGCGAGAAAACTTGGCGGCACCGCCTCGATGCGAGCGAGGTTTTCGATCTGCGCGAGTTCCCCGGAGCCGTGCAAGCGCGCCAGTTCTGCCATGACCCGGCACGCATAGTCGACCTTGACGGGGACCTTCATGGCCTCAGATCACGTAGTCGCCGTTATCGGATTTCACGACCTCGCGGGGAGGCAGTAACATGCCCGCCGCCACCGTCGCATTCGTGCCCTGCTCGATCAGAATGAACGAGCCGGTGAGCCGGTTGGTCGCGTAACTGTCGAACACGAGTGGCTTCGAGGTGCGCAGACGGATTTCCCCAATGTCATTCACCGCGAGTTCGGCGGGCCGGGCATCCGTATCGAGCGTCGACATGTTGAGTCGGTTGACGATGTCCGTCACCACCGCCTGGACGGTCTGCGTGGTGTGCTTGAGAAAGTATTTCTTTCCCGCGGTGAGGGGACGCGGATGCATCCAGCAAATCTCCGCCTGCAAATCAGAGCTGCTGCCCGGCAGGTGATCGGCTCCAATGAGCATGCTGCCGCGGCTGATATCGATATCGTGTTCGAGCACGAGCGTGACGGATTGGGGGCAAAAGGCTTCTTCGACCAAGCCGTCGAGCGTCCAGATCTGCTTTACGGAAGTGACCATGCCGGCCGGCAGGGCGAGGACCCGCTGTCCCACCCGGACGATCCCGCCCGCGATCTGGCCACTGAAACCGCGAAAATCGTGGAGCGCCGGGTCGGTCGGATCGTTGGGCCGGTTCACCCACTGCACCGGAAATCGAAATCCCAGCAGGTTCCAGTCGCTGCCAATGTGTACGCTCTCAAGG
>JBEENF010000286.1:0-5351 GCA_041192325.1 Verrucomicrobiota bacterium | reverse complement strand
GTGCGCGGTGGCGACGGCGGTAAACTCGTATCGCTCCGCCGGAGTCTCCCCCACGGCAAGGCCGCCGATCGCGAGCCCGTCGAACGGCAGGGCGCGAAGGAACTCCGCGCTTTTCTTCCGCAGGTCAGGGTGGCACGCGCCCTGGACGATCCCAAACAGCGCCTGCGGCGAATCACCCCGCGCCGCGAGCGAACGTTGGGCCCAGCGGTGGGTGAGTTCCATCGCCGCCTCTGCTTCCGCATAGGGGGCCGTCGAGGGAATGCACTGGTCGAGCACCATCATGATGTCGCTGCCGATCGCCCGCTGCATGCCAATGCTGGTCTCCGGTGAAAGCAGATGAACGTCGCCATCGACATAGCTTTGGAAGGTCGCCCCTTCCTCGTTCATCCGCCGCGATTCCGGCAGGGAAAAAATTTGAAATCCGCCGGAGTCGGTGAGCACCGGCCCATCCCAGTTCATGAAGCGATGAATGCCGCCGATGCGGCGGAAAACTTCGGGACCGGGACGCAACAAGAGATGGAAGGTGTTGGCGAGGAGCACGCGGGCGCCAGCCGCCTTGAGCGAATGAAGGGTCTGGCCCTTGACCGTCGCCTGCGTGCCAACGGGCATGAAAATCGGCGTCTCCACCGGACCGTGGAGCGTCTGGAAACGGGCCGCGCGCGCGCGCGAGCCAGGGGAGACTTGCTGGAGTTGAAAATTGAGACGCGACATTTCCGGTGCGTGAAGGAGCAACTCCTGTGAGGAACGCGCAAACCTCAAACGCAAAAACCGACCAAGGGGCTGAAACGGTTCGTCTCCGGCCTGAATTACGGTGGCCCCATGCTCTTCAGCAAATCGATCGAAAGGCTTTGAATCCGATCGCCAGCGTCTTTCGCCAGCCGGCTGGTGTAGACCGACCGGTAGGTTTCGTATCCCCGATGCTGGAACGAGCCGGGAGTGGGAACATAGCCGCAATAGCCATTGGTGAGGGAGGCCACCATCGTGACGGCGAACGGCGAGGCCTGGCGAATGTTCCGGCCATAGATGGAGAAGAGTTCCGCGGGATTCGTCACGATGGCAAACGAGCCGATCGTGATCGCCTGGATTTCGACGTCATAAGCGGTGGCGCCTCGTTCCCGCACCGCCTGTTCTTCCGGGGTGTAACGCGCTTTGAAACTGGCGAGCGCCGCCGGCCCCGCGCCCCGGCCGTTGTCATAGACAAACTCCGCCGCGTCATAAGGGCGGTCCGGGATGCGCTGCACGATTGAGCGGGTTGTCATTCTGCCCGGTTCGCGTCGCGGCGCTTGAGCGAGGGATTTGAGAATTACTTCCGCCAAAGCAACTCCCGTTGCGCGGTCGTCGGGAAAAAAACGCTTTCGGCCGGGCAGGATATAGTTCACGTCCCCACATGGCGCCGCGAGGGAAACCATCCCAATATCGCCCAGTCTCGTGCGCAACGCATCGGCGGTCCGGCCGAAAAAATCGCCGCTGTAAACTCCGCTGACCATGTTGTTGTGGCAGGCGACGGCAAACACCGCCGCGAGCGCTTGGCCCGAGGCGTCCTCGAACACCAGATACTGCATCTCCTCCTCGATCGGATTCTCCCCGGGAAAGCTAATATCCGGTTCCGATCCCGTCATGTAAGCCTGGCCGGCAGGACTGATCCGGCGGCGCGACGAGGCAAACGGCGGAGCCGGAATGCTCGCGGTCGCAAGGCGGGCCGGACGGAGTCGAGCGACGGCGGCGTTGCCCGCTTCCGCGACACGCTCGACGATGAGATCGACATAGCGTGGATCGGGCAGCGCGCCGCTGAGGAATGACGCCGTGGTGGCGGGCGTCGCATGCGAATGGGTGGCCGCGACCGCCACCTGATCGGGGGCCACGCCGATCCGTGAGCGCAGCGCGTTCCGAATTCGCCGCACCTCGGCCTGACCCAGAAACGTGCAATCGACCGACAGCACCACGATGCGCTTTTGCCCATCATCGCAGACCAGCACATTCACGCGTAACGGCGTCGCGTCGGCGTCCGGCTTCACCCATTGCCCGTTGTAGTTTGGCATCGGCTGAGTGGGCGTGATATCCGCGTAGGCGCTGCCCACCAGCAGACGGCCGCCAGTCGCGGCACGTCCGGCAGTCCAGAGCAGGCACACCACAAGGACAACACACCGGGCAAGTGGAACGGAAACGGGGCAGGCCTTCATCCCGCTTTTTAATCCGCACCCGGCGCCTGCGCCAAGCTAATGCGACCCCACCATCGCGCGCCCAAAATCACAGCGCGACGGATAAGGTCAGTGAACCAAAGGAGGTGTAGCGCCCGTGCTGAAGTTGAAATTCCCGCGTGCGGTAAGCCTGCGTGAACGTCACCTGAAAGCGCCCGGCAATCATTCCCACCCCATAGCTCAGATCGGCGACAAAGTTCTTGCGATCGACCCGGGGTCCTCCGTGAAACGTATTCCCATCGAGAAAAATATCGCGGGCGACGGCGCGACCATCGGCGGCCCCGAAGACGAAGACGCTGAAATTGTGCGTTAACGAAACGCGGGGGTCGAGGTCGTTGGCGGGCGTGCTCCCGCTCCCGCCCGGCCGGATCAACTGCACCCCGAAATCGCTCGGAAGCTGAAAGCCTGCCCGCACCGTGGCGCCGGCATTCGCGTAGGTTTGGACGTTGCCCAGACCGAGACCGACATGAGGCACCAGATCGGCGCCGACGAGATTCAACAGTGATCCCGCATAGAGCCGCCATTTGCGCTCCACGACAACGTTCATCCCAAATTCGTCTTTGAGCTGATAATCCCAACCGCGCACCTGACCGACCCGAATGAGGCGATGCACTTCGTTTTGAACCTGCTGCGCGTATGAATGCGGACCGATAATCCCAAGTTGAACGGATAATGTGTCGAGCCGCTCGCTGGATTTGCTGAGAAAGGAAAATTCCAGATAACTCCAACCGGCATAGGGACGATCCGTCGGATCGGGAACCGCCAGATCGGTGCGGGTGGGAGTGTAAATATTCTGCCCCATCGCCACGCCGAAGTTTTTCTGGGTACCCTCCTGGTTCACCATCGGCAGCCGGTCGCCGAGCTGACTGGACAGTCCAGCGCGTTGTTTCCACTCGGAGTAATCGTCGGAAACCCAGGAAAGTTTCGTGCCGGAAGTATAATGGTGGTCGGTATTGCCCAGCTTGTCGTTTTCAAAATAGGCCGTGAAGACGGAGGCGTCACGCGCCTTCATGGCGCCGGCGGGAAGCGCCGCCGCGGCACACGCCGGCGGAGCCAAAGCCCACGCCAGAAAGGGAACGATGAAAAAAGCGACGAGGCCGAAATTAATTTGCATGGAAGTTGAAAACAGATGGATACCCCGCCGACAGCGGAACGCCGGAAACTGCAGGTGGATGCATCATGGTAACCCAACCACCGGCAGGCGTTCCCGCTGAAAGCGGCGCCTGGGGAACAATCCATAAAATCATCAAATTCGCTTTGCATCCGCGGAAGCCATTGGCGCGTAATCTGGACGTGAAAACCACTTTCCCTGCTTCCGCGGTTTTACTGTTTTTGACCGTGTTGTGCGGCCTGCAGGCGGCAGCGCCGGCGCAACCAGCGTCCGGCAACTGGTCGGTCGCCGTGGGCGGGGGAGCCTTGATGGGACCGGCGTTTCCCGGTTCGTCAGATTACCAGATCATGATCGTGCCCTCCATCCGCGTGCGCTATGGCGACAAATTTGCCGCGTCGGTGGAGCGAGGGATCACCTACAATTTTGTCAACACCGCCGAGTTTGTCGCCGGTCCGCTGCTGCGCGTCGATTTTGGTCGCGAGGCTGACGGCAAGAGCCTGTTTCGCATTGCGGGCAAACGTTCGACCGCCCTCACGGGATTCGCCGACGTCTCAACTACGTTGCAGGCCGGCGCATTCGTCGGCCACCGATTGGGCCGCTGGAATAGCCGACTGGAACTGATGCAAGGAGTTAACGGGCACGAGGCGTTCACCAGCGTGCTCTCGGTCGATTACAGCATCACGGCGTTTCAGCCCGGCGGACCTCCCCCGCCGTTCGTTCTCACCACCGGGCCGCGACTGCATTGGGGCGCCGCCAAGTACCACAATGCCTATTTCGGAGTGGATGCTCAGGCGGCGCGCGGTTCGGGCCTGCGCCAGTATGAGGCCGGCAGCGGCCTTACTTCGGCTGGTTGGAGCGGGATGTTGGTTCGCCCACTAAATCGTCGCTGGTCTTTGCTTTTCCTGGCGGGCTATGAGCGCCTCCTGTCCCCGGCCTCGGACTCTCCCTTGGTGCGGGAAAAAGGCAGCCAGCATCAGTTCCGGTCTGGCGCCTTTCTGAGTTACACGCTCTAGCTTTGAACCCGGCAAATTTCCGTGCGCGGGGCTTTCAGTCAGGCCGACTTTGGTGCTCTTCACCGCCGAATACGTCGCGCGCATCGTCGCCGTTGAAAGGCCTTTGGGCTAAGTAAGAAGCTTCTAGGGCAATGGTGGACCTGGCCATTTTGCCCATGAAGACGGGGGCGTTAAGGCGACATCGTTTATCCAGCGTGCCCGGTCGTATCGTGGCGTCGCTGCTGACCATCATGGGGTAAGCCAAGATCGCTGTGCCCACCGGCATCGTCACCGTTGAGCCTGGCGCCGCAGGACACGACCTTGACGCCAGCACTGCAGATGTTGCGGCGCCAAATTGTGACCCGAAGACCATCACCTGCGGCCCGCATATTCGAGAACCGCGCGTATGGAGCCGCTAACGACTCGCGACCGGATCGGCGCTGGCTTTTATGGCAGTCGGTGCAAACGCGACTAGCCGGGAGGTTCGCCCTGCAAGGCCAGCTTCGCTTGCGGCGCGGCCCCCGGGGGCAGCTTCCGCGACAGAATCTCACCCGCCTTGGTCTCGTCAAACGCGTTGTCCCATTTCGCGACGACCAGGGTGGCGACGGTGTTGCCGATAAAATTCGTGATGGCCCGCGCTTCCGACATGAAACGATCCACGCCCAGAATGAGGGCCATCGCGGCGACGGGAACCTTCCCGGTCGAAGCGAGCGTCGCGGCCAGAACGATGAAGCCGCTGCCAGTGACGCCGGCGGCCCCTTTCGAAGTCAGCAAGAGCACTCCGATGAGGCCCAGTTGATCGGCCAGGGTAAGCGGCGTATCGGTCGCCTGCGCCAGGAACAACGCCGCCATGGTCAGATAAATGCAGGTGCCATCAAGATTGAAGGAGTAGCCCGACGGCACGACGATACCCACGACTGGCCGGGCGCAGCCGATCTTCTCCATCTTGTCCATCAACCCCGGCAGCGCGGATTCCGAGGATGACGTGCCAAGCACCAGAAGCAGCTCCTCGCGGACGTACTTGATGATTTTCCACAGCCCAAAGCCTGC
>JBEENF010000285.1:0-5368 GCA_041192325.1 Verrucomicrobiota bacterium | reverse complement strand
CTTAGAACCAGCCACAAGCTTCCCCTCCCGGCGCCATCCTTGGATGGCGCTTTTTTTTGAGTAGCTGCGGAATCATCGCCGCGCGCTGGGTTTTTACGCGCGGGCACGAAAAAGCCCGGCCGTTTGGCCGGGCTTGAAAACCAAGGGCGGAAAGCGGCTTACTTCAGCAGCATGTCCTTGACTGTGCGTCCAGCGGGTATCATCGGCAGCACGTGTTCAGTGTACGGGACAATGACGTCGAGCACATACGGGCCGTTATGGTCCAACATTTCCTGGATCGCCGTGCGCAACTCGCTCTTCAAGTGCACGCGCCGACCTTTCACGCCAAAACCTTCCGCGATTTTAACGAAATCAGGATAGAGGCCGGGAAGATTTTCGGGACTACCCACATTCGACTCGTCGCCGAGAATAGTATTGCCGCGAACGCTGCCGTAAAAGCGATCCTCCCATTGGACCACCATGCCGAGATGCTGGTTGTTTAGGATCATTGCCTTGGCCGCGATATTCTCAATCTTCGCGGTCGCGAGCTCCTGGATGTTCATCATGAACGAGCCGTCTCCATCAATATCGATGACCTGCTTGTCCGGACATGCGACTTTGGCGCCGAGCGCAGCGGGGTACCCAAATCCCATCGCGCCGAGGCCGAGCGAGCTGAGGTACCGGCGCGGCTCGTTGAATCGGTAGAACTGCGCGGCCCACATCTGGTGCTGCCCGACGCCCGTCGTGATGATCGCGTCGCCATGGGTCAATTCATACAGGACCTTCACGGCCTCTTGCGGCACGATGTGCTTGCTCGGTTCGAAGCCGAACGGGTTTTCGCGTTTCCAAGTCGCGATTTGCGCGTGCCACTCCTTGGTGTCGGGTGGGGTGAATTTATGCACCGACGCAATGTCGTTGAGCCGCGTGAGCGCATATTTGATGTCGCTGGTGATCGCGAGCTGAACCGTCTTGTTCTTGTTGTGCTCCGACGCGTCGATGTCGATGTGCACGATCTTCGCCTTTTTGGCGAAGTGCTCCGTCGCCCCCGTGATGCGGTCATCGAAACGAGCGGCGAAGCAAAGCAGCAAATCGCATTGGTCAACCGCCCAGTTGCCGTAGGCGGAGCCATGCATGCCAAACCATTGCATCGACAGCGAGTTGGTCTCCGGAAATGCCCCCACGCCCATCAATGTCGTCGCCACCGGCACATTCGTCTTCTCGGCGAAAGCTTTCAGCTCCTGATGTGCTTCCGCCGAAATAACTCCGCCGCCGGCGTACAACACGGGACGCTTGGCCTCCGCAATCAGGGCGAGCACTTGTTTCAATTGCTCGTCGCTCGCATGCAGCGTCGCGGTCGCATAGGAGCTGCGAAATTCCACCGCGGCGGGAAACACGGGTTGGAATTTCGCCTGTTGCACGTCCTTGGGTATGTCGATGACCACGGGGCCGGGTCGGCCGCTCCGCGCCAGATGAAAGGCTTCCTTAAAGATGCGCGGCAGTTCCTTCACGTCCATGACGAGGTAGGAGTGCTTCACGATCGGGAGCGTCATGCCGTAGAAATCCGTTTCCTGAAACGCCATCTTACCGATGTATTTCGAAAAGACCTGTCCAGTGATCGCGACGAGCGGGATCGAATCCATGAAGGCGTCGGCAATGGCGGACACGAGATTGGTGGCGCCGGGGCCGCTCGTGGCCATGCACACGCCGACCTTGCCGGTGGCGCGGGCATAACCCTCGGCGGCGAATGAACCGCCCTGTTCATGGCGTGGCAGAATGACCCGGATTTTGTCCGTGCGAGCGAGCGCCTGATGGAGTTCCTGCGATGCGCCGCCTGGGTAGGCGAAGATGACATCGACGCCCTCGCGGATCAGCGACTCGACTACGCAGTCGGAGCCCTTCATTTCGCGGCCGATCTCAGCCTGTGGAAACGCGGCGGGAGAGGTGATATCTTTTTTCATGACGATAGCGTTGTAGAACCAGTGAGCAAAAACAATTGCGTGGGGGTGACGCAAGCTCCGCGATGGATGCCCGGGGGCGGGGGTGTCGCTTCAGGTGAATTCAGTTACGCCGGTTAGGCATCCCCGTGGTGGTTAGCCCGACTTCCGCTACTGGCGCGGCGGACTGATTATTTTCGCGAGTGAGGGCGAGATACCTCGTGGGCAGGCGGGTATGGTATTTCGCGAACCAGCTCGGCCTCGTGGGGCTCACGCAGACGCAGCTCAAAATTTGCTGCCCCGCTCCAAGGGAGCACAGGCTGACAGAACGCTGAGATATCAAGTGGCCAATGGGACAGCCTTGCCCCACGATTTTGAGGGATATGGCACACCGACGTCCATGATCATTGCCCGAACCTTTAACTGACCGGCCCGGACCAAACTCAATCATGAATAACATCTCCCGTGGACGTGCGCTTCTGGCCCTGACCGCAGTGTTTACTTTGGCATCAAGTGGAAGCGATGCGGCGGAAATACTTCCTGGAACACAGCCGTTGTCCGGTGAACGCGATTTTTCCGAGGAAATGGTCGCGGGCATGAGCCGTTATCTGGATCGCGCGCTGTTGGCATCCGGAGGGCAACGGGCGGAGAAATGGCAGCAGGATTTTTCCAGTGCAGCGAATTATGAGAAATCGATCTCCGCGCAACGTGCCCAGTTGGCCCGGATCATTGGCGCCACGGATGTTCGGGTGGCCAGTTCGGAGCCGGAATATATCGGGACCGTGTCGCAGCCGGCAAAACGATTGGAAACGAGCCGATTCACCGTCTACGCGGTGAGGTGGCCCGTTCTCCCCGGCGTGTATGGCGAGGGATTGTTGCTCCAACCAAAGCAAAAAATTATCGCGCGAATTGTCGCGATTCCGGATGCAGATCAAACGCCGGAGATTCTCGCGGGAATCGTCAATGGGGCGCCGGCAGGCAGCCCGTTCGCGGGCCGGCTCGCAGAAAGCGGTTGCCAGGTTCTCGTGCCCACCCTGATTAGCCGGGAACACACCTTCTCGGGCAGCTCGCGGTTAAATGTTCGAACCAACCAGCCGCACCGCGAGTGGATTTACCGCCAGGCATATACGTTCGGACGGCATGTGATTGGATTTGAAACCCAGAAAATTCTGGCCGCGGTTGATTGGTTCGACCGGCAAAATGCCTCGGAGCGTGTGCCGATAGGAGTTGCGGGTTGGGGTGAGGGAGGGCTCCTGGCTTTTTATAGCGCAGCGCTGGACACGCGAATCGCAGCCGCGGTTGTCAGTGGATATTTCGACCGGCGCGAAGGTGTTTGGGCGGAGCCGATTTATCGTAATCTATTCGGCCTCCTGCGTGAATTCGGGGACGCGGAGATCGCCAGTCTGGTCGTCCCGCGAAAACTTCTTGTGGAATGGGCTCCCTTTCCCGCGATATCCGGCCCACCAGCCGCGTTACCGGGTCCGGGACGGTACGGGAGCGCGGCAGGGCCCGGGCGCATAGCGACTCCGGAAAAATCGAGTGTGATTAGGGAATTAGCGCGGGCCAAGCAAAGGAGTGGAGGATTCGGTTCCGCGATCGAGCTGGCGGAGAGTTATTTGCCACTCGGAGAAGCAACGCTGCAACGCTTTCTGGGGAACCTCCAGCCGGGCGCAGCGTTGAACGCGCGCAAAGAGTTCACGAAAGGAGAGGTTAGCAGCGCGGCGATTTCGGCTCGCCAGGCGCGCCAGGTGGCTGAACTCGAGCGCCACAGCCAAGAATTAATTGAGGAATCACGGGAGGTGCGTGATCGGGATTTCTGGAAAAAAAATCCGCCGGGAGATGCTGCGGGTTGGAGTGCCATGATGCAGCCCAATCGTGATCGACTTTGGAATGAGGTTATCGGGCGACTGCCACAAAGCGCGGTGGCGTTGAACCCGAGGTCGCGAAAAGTCATGGAGAACGCCAGTTGGACCGGCTACGAGGTGACGCTGGATGTCCTTCCAGACGTTTTCGTCTGGGGAGTTCTCTTGTTGCCGAATGATCTTAAACCGGGCGAACGGCGGCCGGTGATTGTCGCCAGCCACGGTGGCGGAGGGGTGCCGGCGGTGGTGATCGACAAGAGCAATCGCACCTACAAGGGCTTTGCCGCGCAGCTGGCGGATCGTGGCTACATCGTTTTTGCGCCCCACTTCCCTTGGAAGGCCGCGGACCGTTATCGCGAACTGCAGCGGAAGGCCAATCCACTCGGTTTGTCGGTCTTCTCTTTCATTCTGGCGGATCACGAGCGGATCCTTGACTGGCTGACCGGGCAGCCTTGGACGGACCCCAAGCGAATCGGACTTTACGGTCTGTCTTGGGGCGGGAAGGTCGCTGTCCGGGTGCCGGCCTTGTTGCAACGCTATGCGCTGGCGATCTCGTCCGGCGACTTCAATGAATGGATCTGGAAAAACGCCTCCACGCGCTATGCGAACAGCTACATGTTTGTGCCTGAGTACGAAATGTTCGATTTCAACTTGGGCATGACCTTCGGGTATGCCGAAATGGCGGCAATGATTGCGCCGCGACCCTTTATGGTCGAACGCGGACACGATGATGGCGTCGGGATTGATGAATGGGTGGCGTTTGAATATGCCAAAGTTTACCGGCTGTACGACAAGTTGATGATCCCGGAGAAGACCCGGATCGAATACTTCCGCGGCGTGCACGAAATTCATGCCAAGGGAACGTTTGAATTCATTGAACGGCACCTTGGTTTGCCCCCGAGAACGGCGGGAGTTCAGCGATGAGCGAAAGATCTCGGCCGCCGCGGATTTTTCCAGGTCGTCAACTCCAGGAGGTGCTCCGCATTGACGTCATGAAATCGAGTGCCGTTGTCGCGATGCCCATTGGCCATTGCCCGCCTCCTCGCGAACGGCAGCGCGCCACCCTTTGCAGCTGCGTCTATTGTCGAGGGTGCAAGCAGCAGTCGATTCTGCTCCCTTTCGGGCCGCTCTTTTAAAGTGAGGCCACACCCTAAAGCTGACGCGTACCTGGTGCGATCCCGACCGGACCCAACGCCTTGGAGCCCGGCGGCGTACACCGGGAAAAAGATTTTGGTGACAGGCCTCCTTTTCGCAGTGGGTATCACGGTGTCACCCCTTTCAATTGGGCATCGCGACCACTCCGTCGGACCTCTTCAGATCGCATACGGCGAGCCGGCTCCCGAGTAGGAAGTGCGGCGAATTTTCACCGGACCAAGGATATATTAAATCTTCCTCTGCGAAAAAGACTCAAGGGTCACACGCCATTATGAACTCCCGTTGCATCCGTGCCATTCTGTCTGCTCTCGGCTGCCTTCTCATTGGTGTGGACCAGAGTTTGCGGGCGGCGATAGGTTCCCCGCCCAACATTCTCTTGGTCGTCGCCGACGACCTCGGTTACGGGGATTTGGGGTGTTTCGACCACCCGGAGATTAA